>JBJTYK010000001.1:0-6302 GCA_046082745.1 Actinomycetota bacterium
CGGGCTCCTCCTCGGGCACTGGTACCTCACCGATCGCGGCCTCACCCGCCGGCCGATCCTCCGCGCGACGGCGGTCCTCGTCGCCGGCATCGCCGCCGAGGCGGTCGCGATCGCGGTCGGCGGGTTCGGGCCGACGACCGCCTCGACCGCGTCCTTCAACCCGCTCCTCACCTCCGCGGGTCTCGCGTCGTGGATCGCGCTCGGGATGGTCGCGACGACCGCGCTCGTCGCCGTCATGGTGCGCATCACGCTGCGCGGCGAGCGCGCGAGCGCGGTCCAGGCGGCGACCGGGTTCTTCTACCTCGCCGTCATCACGGCCCTGACCGCGGATTTCGCCGCGAAGGTACGCTTCCTGCCATGAGCGATCGCTCCGTCGCGTTCCTCGGTGCGGGCCGGATGGGCGAGGCCCTCGTGTCCGGGCTGCTCCGCTCCGGCGGTCGCGCGCCCGGCGACCTCGTCGTGACCGTGCGCCGCAAGGAGCGGGCCGCGGAGCTCGCCGAGCGCCACGGCGTCGAGGCGACGACCCACGACGCCGACGCCGCCGCGCGCGCCCGGATCGTCGTCCTCGCGGTGAAGCCGCAGGACATCGAGGCGCTCCTCGCCGAGATCCGCCCGGCGATCACGCCCGACCAGCTCGTCGTGAGCCTCGCGGCTGGCGTCCGCACGTCCTTCGTCGAGGCGGGCCTCGCGCCGGGCGTCCCGGTCGTGCGGGTGATGTCGAACGTCGCGGTCCTCGTCGACGAGGCGATGTCGGTCGTCGCCCCCGGCGCGAGCGCGACGGACGCCGACCTCGACGCGGCCGCGGAGCTCCTCGGATGCGTCGGTCGCGTGCTCCGCCTGCCGGAGCACCACCTCGACGCGGTGACGGCGACCTCGGGCAGCGGGCCCGCCTACTTCTTCCTCCTCGCGGAGGCGATGATCGAGGCCTGCATCCTCCTCGGTCTGCCGCGCGACGTCGCGACGGAGCTCATGGTCCAGACGATGCTCGGCTCCGCGAAGATGCTCCGCGACACCGGACGCCACCCGGTCGAGCTCCGCGAGATGGTGACCTCGCCCGGCGGGACGACGATCGCGGCGATCCGCCACCTCGAGGAGGCCGGCGTGCGCGCCGCGTTCCTGAACGCGATGGACGCCGCGCGGCGTCGCAGCGAGGAACTCGCGCGCGGGGGCGGGACCGCCTAGCGCGCCGGCCGGCGCGTCAGGGGTGGGCGTGGCCCGCGTGGCCGCCCGCGCCGGCCGCCGCGCCCGTCATGAGCGGCAACGGCTTGCGGACCTTCGTGCGCGAGACGCGCGCGACCTCGCGGGCCGCCTCGACGAGCGCGCGCGCCGCGGGGGAGTCGGGCTCGCGCACGACGATCGGCACACCCGCATCGCCACCCTCGCGGAGCGCGGGCTCGATCGGCACCTGGCCGACGAGCGGCACGCCGAGCGTCGCCGCCGCCTCCGCGCCACCGCCCTCGCCGAAGATCCGCGTCGCCTCGCCGCAGTGCGGGCAGGCGAACCACGACATGTTCTCGATGACGCCGATCGGCCGCAGGTTCGTGCGCTCGGCCATCTTCCCCGCGCGCTCGGCGACCTTGCGGGCCGCCTCCTGCGGGGTCGTGACGACGAGCATCTGCGCGCCGGGCAGGAACGACGCGAGCGAGATCGAGACGTCGCCGGTGCCGGGCGGCAGGTCGGCGAGCAGGACGTCGAGGTCGCCCCAGTAGACGTCGCCGAGGAACTGCTCGACGGCCTTGTGGAGCATCGGCCCGCGCCAGATGACCGGCGTCTCCTCGGGGACGAAGAAGCCCATCGAGATGATCTTCACGCCGTGCGCCTCGAGCGGCATGATCATGTTGTCGAAGCCGACGGGCTTCGCGCCGTTCACGCCGAGCATCCGCGGGACCGAGAAGCCCCAGACGTCGGCGTCGAGGACGCCCACGCGCAGGCCGTCGGCCGCGAGCGCGGCGGCGAGGTTCACGGTGACGCTCGACTTCCCGACGCCGCCCTTGCCCGAGGCGACCGCGATGACGCTCGTCCTGCCGTCCTGGAAGAAGGTCCGGCGCTCCTGCGGCGCGGCGGGCGTGCCGCGGAGCTGGCCCACGAGTTGCGCGCGCTGCTCGTCGCTCATCGGCGACAGGCGCACGTCGACCCGCTCGATCCCGGCGACGCCCGCGAGGGCGGCGTTCACGTCCGCGGTGATGCGGTCCTTCAGCGGGCAGCCCTCGATCGTGAGGAGGATGTCGACCCGGACGACGCCCCCGTCGATCTCGACGCCGCGGAGCATCCCGAGCTCGTCGATCGGGCGCCCGATCTCGGGATCGCGGACGGCGTGGAGGGCCTCGCGGACCTGTTCCTCGGTGGGCACGATGCGGGTCTCCTCCCGGGCGCGGTGTGGGGTTCCGCGCTCCATGCTACGGCCGGGGCACCGCGCCGCCCACGGGTCCGGGAGCCGGTGGGATGATGCCGCGATGGCGGAGCGCAAGCCCGACCCGGTCCCCGGCGCGTATCCCTCCGGCGGGGGGGTTCCGCCGGCCGAGCGCCGCCGCGCGGAACTTCTCGAGGAGATCGAACTCGTGGAGGGGCTCCGTGCGGGGGACGAGGAGGCGATGCGCGCGCTCTACGCGCGCTACGCGCGGAACGTGTTCTCCGTCGGCATGCGCCTGCTCGGGACGCGCGAGGCGGCCGAGGAGCTCGCGCAGGACGTGTTCCTGCGGGCCTGGCGCAAGGCCGAGCACTACGACGCGACCCGGGGCCGCCTGTCCACCTGGCTCATGACGATCGCCCACAACCTCGCGGTGGACCGCCTCCGTCGGGAGACCGGCGTGCGCCGGCCCGTCCTCGTCCTCGTCGAGCACCTCCCCGAGACCGCCGACGAGGACATGGAGGGACCGCTCCTCGAACGTGACCTCGCTTCGCGCGCGCTCGCGACGCTCTCGGCGTCCGAGCGCGCGCTCCTCGAGCGCGCGTACTTCGGCGGGCTCTCCGCCCGCGAGATCGCGGAGGCGGACGGCATCCCGCTCGGCACGGTGAAGACGCGCCTGCGCACCGCGCTCATCAAGATGCGCCGCGCGAACCTCGACGGGGGTGAGCCGTGACCTGTCTCGACGTCCGCGAGGCGCTGCCGGACTTCGCCCTCCACGTCCTCGAGCCCGAAGTCCGCGTCGCGGTCGAGGCGCACCTCGCGTCGTGCGACGCGTGCCGCGCCGAGGCCGACGACCTCGCGGCCGGCGCGGCGGCGATCGCGCTCGCCGCGCCGGCCGTCGTGCCACCGCCCGCGCTCGGCGACCGGATCTTCCGCGCGCTCCGCGGCCGCGATCCCTCGCCCGCGATGCGCCGCCGCCTCGCCGCGATCTCGGCGGTGGCGGCGGTCCTCGCGGTCTCCGGGCTCGGGTTCGGCGCGGCGATGGCGGGTCGCGCGGAGCGCTTCGAGGTCCGCGCGGCGGTGGCGGAGGAGCGTCGGCTCGCGTCGCTCGAGCAGTTCCGCAAGGTGCTCGAGGGCGTCGTCCCGGGTCGGGCGCTGCCCCCGTCGTCGACGCGTCTCGGGCAGCTCTCGCCGCCGGCGGGCGGCGTCGGCGGGGGAGCGGTCCTCGCGTTCCTCTCCGACGAGCGCTATGACTTCGCCGTCGTGATCGTCTCGGGGCTCGGCGGGCCGGACGACCCGGTCGCGCTCCCGCTGCGCGTGACGCTCCGGTCGGGCAACGGCGACCGCCTGCGCGTCGGGACGATCCGCGAGCTCGACGGCCAGGGGCACGCGGAGCTCTTCCGCGAGTTCCGGCGCGATCTCCGCGCCTTCGACGGGGTCGTCGTCGTCGATGCCGACGGCGACGTCGTCCTGTCGGGGCGGATCACCGCCGACGCCTCGTGAGGGTCGGCCTCACCCTTCCCCACTACGACTTCTCCGATCCGGTCCGCGCCCGCGCGTCGTTCCGCACCGTCGCGGAGTGGGCCGTGCGCGCGGAGGAGCTCGGGTTCGACTCGGCGTGGGTCTCCGACCACTTCGTGTATTCGCTCGGCCGCTACGGCGGCGATCCCGCGCTCGGCGGCTCGCTCGAGCCGCTCGTCACGGTCGCGGGCCTCGCCGCGCGCACCTCGCGGATCCGCCTCGGGACGCTCGTCCTCGGCGCGCCGTTCCGCGACGCCGTGATGACCGCCCAGCTCGCGACGACGCTCGGCGGGCTCTCGGGCGGGCGGTTCGACCTCGGGCTCGGCGCCGGCTGGTACGAACGCGACTTCGAACCGTTCGGGTACCGGTTCGGCACGATCGGGGAGCGCTTCGCGTTCCTCGAGGACCTCCGGGAAGCGATCGAGCCGGCCGTCGCCGCGGCGCGCGTGCCCGTGTGGATCGGCGCGAAGGGCGGGGACCGGGCGCTGCGGCTCGTCGCGCGCCGCGGCGACGGCTGGAACGCGGCGTGGCGGCTGCGGCCCGAGGCGTACGCCGAGCGGGTCGCGCGGCTGCGCGCCCTCGCGGCGGAGGCGGGCGCGCCCGCGCCGCGCCTGTCGATCGGCCTCTACGCCGTGATCGGCGAGGACGAGCGCGACCTCGAGCGGCGCTGGGCCGCGATGGCGGGGTGGCTCCCCGGCGCGGCGGACGACCTGCCCGCGTGGCGGGAGGACGCGCTCGTCGGCACCGTCGACGACGCGGTCGAACGGCTCCGCGCGTTCGCGGCGCTCGGCGTCGAGGAGGTCGTCATCGCGCCGGCGACCGTCCCCTTCTCGGTCCCGCAGCCCGACCTCGTCGACCTCGTCGCGCGGGAACTCGTCCCGCGGGTGCGCTGATGGAGCCGCTCGCGGCCGCGCTCGAGGTCCTCGGCGAGGCCGACGGCCCGCTCCACTGGACGGTCATCCAGGACCGGGCCCTGCGCTCCGGTCGGCTCGACCCGTTCGCCGACCCGGACGTGCGACGCCACCTCCTCGCCGCGCTCGCCGAGGGCGTGCGGGCGGGGAGCATCGTGAAGGTGTCGACGGGGACCTACGCCCTGCCCTAGGGGCGGTACGCGATGCTCGAGTACGTCGCGAGCTTCGCGAAGCGATGCTCGGCCTCGACGTAGCGCACGGTCCCCGAGCGCGACCGCATGACGATCGACGACGTCGTCGCGCCGTCGTGGCCGTAGCGGACGCCGCGCAGGAGCGAGCCGTCGGTGATGCCGGTCGCGGCGAAGAAGACGTCGTCGCCCGCGACGAGGTCGTCGGTCGTGAGGACGCGCGCGAGGTCGAACCCCGCGGCCTCGAGCGCGGCCCGCTCGCGGTCGTCGCGCGGGGCGAGTCGCCCCTGGATCGCGCCGCCGAGGCACTTCAGCGCGGCCGCGGCGACGACGCCCTCGGGCGCTCCCCCGATCCCGAGGAGGGGGTCGATGCCCGAGCGTTCCGACGTCGCGGCCGCGATCGCGCCCGCGACGTCGCCGTCGGTGATGAGGAACACACGCGCGCCCACCTCGCGCACCTCCGCGATGATCCCGGCGTGGCGCTCGCGGTCGAGCACGACGACGCCGACCTCCTCGGGACGCATGCCCTTCGCCTCGGCGACGCGGCGGACGTTCTCGGCGGGCGAGCGCGTGACGTCGATCGCGTCCGCGGCCTGCGCCCCGGTCGCGACCTTCTCCATGTAGACGGCGGCGCCGGGGAAGAACATCGTGCCGCGCCCCGAGAGCGCGATGACCGACAGCGCGTTCGGCTGGCCGGCGGCGGTGAGGCGGGTGCCGTCGATTGGGTCGACCGCGACGTCGACGCCGGGGCCCGTGCCGTCGCCGACCTCCTCGCCGTTCCAGAGCATCGGCGCCTCGTCCTTCTCGCCCTCGCCGATCACGACGGTGCCGTGCATCGAGACGGTGTCGATGAGGAAGCGCATCGCGTCGACCGCCGCGCGGTCGGCGGCCATCTTGTCGCCGTGGCCGATCCAGCGGCCCGCCGCGAGCGCCGCCGCCTCGGTGACGCGGACGAGCTCCATCGCGAGGTTGCGGTCGGGCCCCTCCGTCGGCGGCATCGCCGCCATCCTAGTCCGGGGCACGGTGCCGGGCGGGCGGCACGAGCCCGCGCTCGGCGTACCACGCGAGCGCGCGTCGCAGGCTCTCCTCGAGCGGCGTGTACGCGAGGCCGAGGTCCCGCGTCGCGCGGCCCCCGTCGTAGCGGTGGCCGTGGAGGAGCGTCGCGACCGACTCCGGGCACAGCCGCGTCCATGGGCACGATCGGACGGGAACGGGGAGGAAGGAGCACCCCATGAGGTACGAATTCGAGCGCAGCGGCCACGTCGTGGGCAACGTGCTGTGGGAGGGCCCGGGACAGGTGGTGGTCGACGTCGCCGACCCCGCGGATCGCCCGGC
>JBJTYK010000002.1:0-5854 GCA_046082745.1 Actinomycetota bacterium
GTGCGCGATTGGGGACGCGCTAGCGTCCGCGGTCGCGCGGTTCCTCGGACGCGGTGCGGAGGGTTCCGGCTCCTAGCCGGGCGGCGCGAGCCCCGGGCCCGAGCCGACGATCTCCGAGACGATCCGTTCGAGGTCGTCGGCCGACCCGAACTCGATGAGGATGCGTCCGCGCTTCTTCGTCATCTGGATCTGCACGCGCGTCGCGAGCTGTTCCGCGAGGATCTCCTCGAGCTCCGCGAGCGGACCGGGACCGGTCGGCACGTCGCCCGCCTTCGTCCCGCCCACCGGGGTCGTCGCACCCTTCGGCGCGTCGACGATGCCGCGCACGGCGTCCTCGACCTCGCGCACGGACAGCCCCTCCGCCGCGGCGCGGAGCGCGAGCGAGCGCTGCATCCCCGCGTCGCCGAGTCCGAGCAGCGCGCGGCCGTGGCCCGCCTGGATCCGTCCGTCGGAGAGCATCGACTGCACCTCCGCCGGCAGCTGGAGGAGGCGGATCGTGTTCGCGATGTGCGAACGCGACACGCCGAGCCGCGACGCGAGCGTCTCCTGCTTCAGTCCGAGTTCCTCGAGCAGCGTGTGGAACGACTCCGCGAGTTCGATCGGGTTCAGGTTCTCGCGGTGGATGTTCTCGATGAGCGCCTCGCGCAGCGAATCCGCGTCGCCGCTCTCACGGACGACGACGGGGATCGTCGCGAGTCCCGCGCGCTTCGCCGCGCGGAGACGCCGCTCCCCCGCGATGAGCTCGTAGGACGAGCCCACGCGTCGCACGACGATCGGCTGGAGGACGCCGACCTCCTGGATCGACGCGGCGAGCGCGTCGAGCGGCTCGTCGTCGAAGACCGTGCGCGGCTGGCGCGGGTTCGCCGAGAGCTGTTCCACGGGGATCTGCAGGAGTCCGCCGCCCGGCGCCGCCGGTGCCGGCGCCTCCGTCGCGCCGGGGATGAGCGCGGACAGCCCGCGGCCGAGGCCGCCTCGCTTCGTCATCGATCGCCTCCTCGCCGCTTCCGGCCCCACCGGGGCCTTCCGCCGTCACCGTCACCATCGCCGTCACCGTCGCCGTCACCGTCACCATCGCCGTCAACCTGATCCGGGGATCCGCCGGGGGTCCCCGCCGCCGCGTCGTCCTGCTCGAGCACCTCGCCGAGGAGCACGGGTGCGGGCGGCGCCTCCGCTTCCTCCTCGGCCTCCTCCTCGCGCGCGCTTCGCAGGGGCCGCGGCGCCGAGGGCGCCGCGGCCGGGGCGGCCACGGGCGCTGGCGTCGGGACGTCGAGCGCCGGCAGCTCCCCGATGATCGGCATCGGCTCGCTGCTCGCCGGCTTCGACGCCACCTCGCGGGCGAGGGAGCGGTAGCACTGGGCGGCGCGCGACTTCGGGTCGAAGACCGTGATCGGCATCCCGAATCCCGGCGCCTCGGACAGGCGCACCATCCGCGGGATGATCGTGTCGTAGACGCGGGAGCCGAAGTAGCGGCGGACCTCCTCGACGACCTGCTCGGAGAGCTTCGTCCGGGGGTCGAACATCGTCATGACGATGCCGGCGAGTCGCAGGTTCGGGTTCACGTTCCGCTGGACGAGGGTGACGTTGCGGAGCAACTGCCCCAGGCCCTCGAGCGCGTAGTACTCGCACTGGATGGGCACGATAAGTTCCTGTGCTGCCGTGAGGGCGTTCACGGTCAGGAGACCCAGAGAAGGTGGGCAATCCAACAGGATGAATTCGTAGCGGCCGTCGAGGATGGGCGCGAGGGCCTTGCCGAGTCGGGTCTCGCGGGAGAAGGCCGAGACGAGCTCGATCTCCGCGCCGGCCAGGTCGATCGTCGAGGGGACCGCCGAGAGCCCCTCGACGGCGGTCGGGACGATGGCCTCCTCGATCGGGGCGTCGGCCACGAGGACGTCGTAGATCGTCACCTCGCGGGCCTCGTGGCGGATGCCCATGCCGGTCGAGGCATTGCCCTGGGGGTCGAGGTCGATCACGAGCACCCGGAGTCCGGACTCGGCGAGTGCCGCCCCGAGGCTCACGGCCGTGGTGCTCTTGCCGACGCCGCCCTTCTGGTTCACGACGGCGCAGACCCTGGCCGTGCCGCCTCCACGGGCCGACGCTGGGGACGCGCCGCTAGCGCGGGGAATGGTCACGTGCGGGAGATGATAGCGAGCGGGCCGCAGCCTGCAAGCCCCGACCCGAGCAGCTCGATCCGTGCCCCGGGGACGAGGACCTCGGCGCCCTCCCCCGCGAAGTAGACGAGGCGGCCGCCCGGCCCGAGGAGCGGCTCGGCCTGCCGCCAGGAGACCTCGGCGGGGGCGTAGGCCCGGGCGAAGCAGAGGTCGACCGGCCCGGCGAGGTCCTCGACCCGCCCCACGACCACCGAGGCGTTCGGCAGGCCGAGCCGCTCCACCGCGAGTTCCAGGAACGCGGCCCGCTTCGGCCGGACCTCGACGAGTTTCACGTGGAACATCGGCCGGGCGATCGCCACGACCAGGCCGGGGAGTCCGGCCCCGGAGCCGAGGTCGTAGCCCGACCGGTCCTCGGGTCCGACGGCCCCGGCCGCCCGGAGGCAGTCGAGGACGTGGCGCTCCCGGATCCGGCCGGCGTCGCCCTCCGCCACGAGGCCGAGGGGGACCGCCCGATCGCGCAGGAGGTCCTCGAAGTCGAGGAGGGTCCCGGCGGCCTCGGGCGTGAGGTCCACGCCCACTCCCGCCGCGGCGGCCCGGAGATCGTCCGCGGACCGTTTCACGTGAAACGCAGCCCGGCCATGCCGGGGAGTGTAGGGGGTGGGGGAGGGACGCCTAGACGGCGCGGATCACGACGTGGCGGTCGGGACCCTCGCCACGGGAGAAGCTCTCCACGCCCGGGGTCTCCGCGACGACGTCGTGGACGATCTTCCGGTCGTAGGCGTTCATGGGCTCGAGTTCCTCCTCGCCGCCCTCCCGGGCGACCCGGAGGGCGAGGTCCTTCGCGTCCCGCTCGAGGCGGGAGCGCTGGCGCTTCTTGTAGTCCTCGACGTCCACGACGATCCGGGGGCGCTCCTCGGACTGGGTCGAGACGACCGCCCGGGTGAGGTCCTGGATCGACTGGAGGGTCTGGCCGAAGCGCCCGATGAGCAGGGCCATGTCGTCGTCGTTGCCCCCGGTGCCGAAGATGTCGACGTACATCGTCCCGTGCTCGAGGTTCGGCTCGATGTCCGCCTCGATCCCCATGAGGGAGAGGAGCTCCTCGAGGAAGTCCGCGGCGGCCTCGCCCTGTTCCTCGAGGACCTCCTGGGGGATAGGCGGGGTCGCCGCGGCGCTCTTCAGGCGCACGCGGACGATCGCGGGGAGGGTCCCGGCCGGGTTCGGTTCCTGGAGGATGCGCACGGTCGCCTCCTGCTCGGAGACGCCGAGCTCGTCGAGGGCGGCCTCGATGGCCTCCTCAACGCTTGCGGCGCTTCTTTCGACCTCGTCCGCCATCTCTGCCACCACCCTCCGTGCCTGCGTCGCCACCCTTGCCACCCTGGCTGCTCTCGCCGCCCTGGCCGCGGAGGCGCTGCTGCTCCTCGGCCTTCTCGGCCATGCGCTCCATGAGGCCCTTGCGGTCCGCCTTCCCCGCGCTCGATGCCTTCAGCGTCTCGGCGGTCGGGCGGTTCTTCAGCATGAAGTACTGCTGCCCGATCTGCCAGAGGTTCGAGGTCGACCAGTAGAGGACGAGCCCGGTCGGGAAGAAGAACCCGAACACGCCGAACATGAGCGGCATGATCTTGAGCAGCGCCTGCTGCTGGTCCGAGGCCGCGTTCTGCGGGGTCGCGGCCTGCATCTGCTTCTGCTGGTACCAGGTCGTCGCGAACATGAGCGCGGCGAAGAGGTAGTAGGGGACCCGGCTGATCGGGTCGGTCCCGCAGTCCACCGGGTAGGCGATCGGCTCACCCTCGGCGTCCTTCACCGCCGGGTCCTTCAGGAGGGCGGTGCCGCTGCCGGCCTGGTTCGGCGCGCAGAGCAGGTTCATCCCGAGGAAGGTCGTGCCCGACGGGACCGGCGTGCCGTCCGTCGGCCCCTCCGGCGGGAGCTGCGCCTCGATCGTCGTGCGGAGCGCGCTGCCGTCGGGCAGGTGCGGCGGGTGCTGCGGGTGGCGGAGCACCGAGTACATCGAGATGAGGATCGGGAACTGGAGGAGCATCGGCCAGCACCCCGAGAAGGGGTTCACGCCGTGCTCGCGGTAGAGCTTCATCGTGGCTTCCTGCTGCTTCGCGCGGTCGCCCTTGTACTTCGTCTGGATGCGGCGGATCTCGGGCTGGATGATCTGCATCGCCTGCATCGAGCGGATCTGCTTGATGCCGAGCGGCAGCAGCACGACCCGGATGAGGACCGTGAGGACGATGATCGTCACGCCGTAGTTCGGGATCGCGTCGTAGATGACCGCGACGAGCTGCCCGAGGGCGTTCAGGAGCGACTGCCACACGCCGAGCCCGATCACGACGCGGCCCTTTGTATGACCTCGTCATACGAACCGTGCCTGCGGGAACGCGGGACAGGATCCACGCCGCCGGCCGTGAACGGGCCGCAGCGGAGCACCCTCCACGTCGACATGAGGGTTCCGCGGAACGCGCCGTGGACGCGGATCGCCTCCTCCGCGTACATCGAGCACGTCGGGTAGAAGCGGCACTGGCCGCCGGTGAGGCCGCCGAGCGTCACGCGGTACGTGCGCACGAGCGCGAGGAGGGCGAGCCGGACGGGCGCGCCCGCACGCCACGTGAGGTCGCGGAGCGCCCTCACGACGTGACCCCCGCTCGGGCCAGGAGTTCCCGCATCTCGGTCACCAGCTCCTCGGTCTTCGCTCCACGGATACCCGCCCTCGCGACGAGGGCGACGTTGAGGCCGGGGCGGACGTCCGGCGCGATCTCCCGCCACGCCGCCCGCAGCACCCTCCGCGCGCGGTTCCGCACGACCGCCCCGCCCACGCGCCGTCCCGCGACGAACGCGGTGATCCCGGAGCCGGGCGCTGCGAACACTACCACCCGGGTTCCGTGCGTCGGACGGCCGGTCTCGAGCAGGCGGGAGACGTCGGCGCGGGCCGTGGCGTCAGGCGGACAGGCGCGCGCGGCCCTTCGCGCGACGGCGCGCGAGGATGGCGCGGCCGGCACGGGTGCGCATGCGCAGACGGAAGCCGTGGGTCTTCGACCGACGGCGCTTGTTCGGCTGGTACGTCCTCTTCGACATGCGCGATGCCTTTCGGAGCGCGGGGGGCGAGTATAGCGGGAGGGGAGCGTTCCGCCCCCGGACGATCTCGGGGGCGTCGGAACGTCCCCCGACACCGATCGGTTGCGGGAACCGACACCGTTCCGTCGCGCCGATGTCGGAAGTTCGCCAACATCGGTGGAAAGTGCGTCAAAAGGTCGCGGCGCCCCGAGAGCGCCAAGACGCGTGTGCTACCTTCCGCCACCTTCCCCCCTCCGACGACATCGGAGTGCCGCGAGTGGGGCGGCGCGATCCGGTGGCGCGAGGTCCGTCGGGTTTTCCACGACTGTGGAAAGGTCTTGTGGATTCATGTCCGTCGTCCCCTTCGAAGGTGCAACCGACCTCGCGTGGAACCGGGTCGCCGAGCGCCTCCGCGGCCTGCTCCCCGAGAGCTCCTACGCGATGTGGTTCGCGGGCGTCCGCGCGACGGACCTCCGCGACGGGGTCCTCGAGGTCGGCGCGCCGACCGACTACGTCCGCGATTGGCTCCTGCGCAACCATCTCGACCTGATCCGCGAGTCCGCCGCGCTCGTCCTCGAGCGCCCCATCGAGATCGAGATCGTGACCCGGCCCCTCGAGGGGGGCGGGGGGCCGGCTCCGGAAACGCCCCCAAACCCACCCCAAAAGGTGGCGGAGGAGCCAGCGCCCCACCC
>JBJTYK010000003.1:0-6014 GCA_046082745.1 Actinomycetota bacterium
CCCGGGGTGCCGACGCTCGTACAACCTCGATTCGAAGCCCCCGCGCGCGGTGGGCTCGTGCGACGTCTGCGGCGCGGAGCTCGCGTCGCGCAGCGACGACGACGAGGCGACGATCCGCCATCGGCTCGAGGTCTACCACGAGCAGACGAAGCCCCTCGTCCTCTACTTCTGGGAACGCGGCCTGCTCCGCGACATCGACGCCGAGGCGGCCGAGGAGGTCGTCGCGGACCGCACGGTCGAGGCGATCGCCGACCTCGCCGACGCGAGTTGGAGCTGATGATCGTCTACAAGACCCCCGAGGAGGTCGAGAAGATGCGCCGATCCGGGCGCATCCTCGCCTCGACGATCGACACCGTGCTCGCGGCCGTCGCGCCGGGGAAGTCGACCGCCGACCTCGACGCGGTCGCGGAGCGCCACATCCTCGAGCAGGGCGCGACGCCCTCGTTCAAGGGCTACCGCGGGTTCCCCGCGACGATCTGCGCCTCGCTGAACGACGAGATCGTCCACGGCATCCCCTCGAAGCGCCGGAAGCTCAAGGAGGGCGACCTCCTGTCGCTCGACTTCGGGGCGATCTGGGAGGGCTTCCACTCGGACTCCGCGGTCACGGTGTTCGTGGGGGAGCCGCCGTCCGAGGAGGCCGCGCGGCTCGTCCGGGCGACCGAGGAGGCGCTCGACGCCGGCATCGCGGCGATCCGCCCGGGGGCCCGGCTCACCGACATCTCCCACGCCGTCGAGCAGGTCGCCCGCGGCGCGGGCTTCGAGGTCGTCCGGGAGTACGTCGGCCACGGCATCGGCCGCAAGCTCCACGAGGACCCGCAGATCCCGAACTACGGGGCGCCCGGGCGGGGCCCGGAGCTGCGCCCGGGGCTCGTCGTCGCGGTCGAGCCGATGGTGAACATCGGGACCTGGCGGACCCGGCTCCTCCCCGACGACTGGACGGTCGTGACCGCGGACGGGGCCCTCTCGGCCCACTTCGAGCACACGATCGCCGTGACCGAGGACGGGCACGAGGTCCTCACCGCCCGGGGCTAGGGGCGCCGCCGGACGGGTCCGCGGGCGGGTCCGGCTCGCCGCAGGGCGGGTCGTCGCGCGCAGCACGACGAGAGGTACTCGAGGACTTGCCGAAGAAGGACGCGATCGAGGTCGAGGGCACGGTCACCGAACCGCTGCCCAACGCGATGTTCCGCGTGAAGCTCGAGAACGACCACCAGGTCCTCGCGCACATCTCCGGGAAGATGCGGATGCACTACATCCGGATCCTCCCCGGGGACCGCGTCCTCGTCGAGCTGTCGCCGTACGACCTCTCGCGGGGCCGGATCGTGTACCGGTACAAGTAGTCGGAGATGAGCAGATGAAGGTCCGTCCGTCGGTGAAGAAGATGTGCGAGCGGTGCAAGGTCATCCGCCGCCACGGCGAGATCCGTGTCATCTGCTCCTCGAACCCCCGACACAAGCAGCGGCAGGGGTAGGAGGCAGGATGGCTCGCATCGCCGGCGTCGACCTCCCGCGCGACAAGCGCGTCGAGATCGGGCTGACCTACATCTACGGCATCGGGCCGACCCGCGCCGCGAAGATCATCCGGCAGACGCAGGTCGCGCCGGAGACCCGTGTCCGCGACCTGTCGGAGGAGGAGGTCGCGCGCATCCGCGAGTTCATCGACCGCACGTTCAAGGTCGAGGGCGACCTCCGCCGCGAGGTCGCGCAGGACATCAAGCGCAAGATCGAGATCGGCTCGTACCAGGGCATCCGGCACCGTCGCGGGCTGCCCGTCCGCGGGCAGCGCACGCACACGAACGCGCGCACCCGCAAGGGCCCGCGGAAGACCGTCGCGGGCAAGAAGAAGGCCACGAAGAAGTAGGGGAGTCCGATGGCGAATCCGAAGGCGAAGAAGACGCGCAAGAAGGAGAAGAAGAACGTCGTCCACGGGCAGGCGCACATCCAGGCGACGTTCAACAACACCATCGTGACGATCACGGACCTCCAGGGGAACACGCTCTCCTGGGCGAGCGCCGGCAACGTCGGGTTCAAGGGATCGCGGAAGTCCACCCCGTTCGCCGCGCAGCTCGCCGCCGAGGCCGCGGCCCGCCGCGCCCAGGAGCACGGGGTGCAGAAGGTCGACGTCTTCGTGAAGGGTCCCGGCTCCGGCCGGGAGACCGCGATCCGCTCGCTCGCCGCCACGGGCCTCGAGGTGGCGGGCATCCAGGACGTGACGCCGGTCCCGCACAACGGGTGCCGGCCGAAGAAGCGCCGGCGCGTCTAGCGCGCCGGTTCCGGCCCGTGAGGGCCACGAGCCGCGGGGCAGGATTGGTTGATCCCCCGTGGAGGGAGGGACGCACGTGTTCATCGTCGCCAGGCCACAGATCCAGGAGCAGACCGTCGGGCCGAAGCGCTCGCGGTTCGTCGTCGAGCCGCTCGAGCCGGGCTTCGGCTACACCCTCGGGAACTCCCTTCGCAGGACGCTGCTGTCGTCGATCCCCGGGGCCGCGGTGTCCTCGGTCCGGATCGAGGGCGTCCTCCACGAGTTCTCGACGGTCCCCAAGGTCACCGAGGACGTCACCGACATCATCCTGAACCTCAAGGGGCTCGTGCTGCGCTCCGCGCTCGACGAGCCCACGACGATGTACCTGAAGGCGAAGGGTCCGGGCGCCGCCCGGGCGGCCGACATCGCGCCGCCCGCCGGCATCGAGATCCTGAACCCCGACCTCCACATCGCCTCCGTCGGTTCCGGCGGCTCGCTCGAGATCGAGCTCACGGTCGAGCGGGGCGTCGGCTACCGCATGGCCGACAAGAACAAGAAGGCGCGCGACCCGATCGGCGTCATCCCGATCGACTCGATCTTCTCGCCCGTGGTGAAGGTCTCCTACGCGGTCGAGGACACCCGGGTCGAGCAGATGACCGACCGCGACCGCCTGATCCTCGACGTCGAGACGAACGGCGCCGTCACCCCGCGCGAGGCGCTCGCCTCGGCCGGCGGCACGCTCCTCGAGCTCGTCGGGCTCTTCGGGGACCTCGCGGAGGCCTCGAGCGTCACGGTCCGCGAGGCCGAGGACACCTCGGCGCCGTCCGACTACGCGATCACGGTCGAGGAGCTGAACCTCTCGGTGCGCTCGTACAACTGCCTGAAGCGCGAGGGCATCGACACCGTGGGCGAACTCGTCCAGAAGTCCGAAGCCGAGCTGATGGACATCCGGAACTTCGGGCAGAAGTCCATCGACGAGGTGAAGGCCAAGCTCGAGGAGCTCGGCCTGGGCCTCCGGGAGGACTAGATGCCGCGCCCGAAGAAGGGACCCCGCCTCGGGTCGGGCCCGACGCACCAGCGCCAGCTCCTCGGGACGCTCGCGTCGCAGCTCTTCCAGCACGAGCGGATCAACACGACCGTCGCGAAGGCGAAGGCCGTGCGTCCGCTCGCGGAGAAGCTCATCACCTTCGCGAAGAAGGGCGACGTCGCGGCGCGTCGCGAGGTGCTGAAGGTCATCCCGGACCGCGACGTCGTCCACAAGCTCTTCGCGGAGATCGGTCCGCGGTACGCGGAGCGTCAGGGCGGCTACACGCGGATCCTGAAGCTCGGGCCTCGGCTCGGCGACGCCGCGCCGATGGCGCGGATCGAGCTCGTCGGCGAGGACTGACGCGTGGCCGGGCGGGCGACCGCCGCCCGGGCCGCCGTCCGCACCTACCGGGTCGATCTCGCGTACGACGGCACCGACTTCCACGGGTGGGCGCGTCAGCGCGGCCTGCGCACCGTGCAGGGCGAGCTCGAGGCGGCGTTCGAACGCCACCTGCGACGCCCGGTTTCGCTCCGGGTCGCGGGGCGCACCGACGCCGGCGTCCACGCGGCGGGGCAGGTCGCGTCGTTCCGCGACGCGATCGCGGACCCGGACCTCCTCGTCCGCGCGCTGAACGGCATGCTCGGCCCCGCGGTCGCCGTGCGATCGGTGCGCGCCGCCGCCGACGACTTCGACGCCCGCTTCTCGGCGACCGCGCGCGAGTACCGCTACCGCATCCGCACCGCGGCATCGCCCGATCCCTTCGGCCACCGCTTCGCGTGGTGGATCCCCGGCGACCTGCGGATCGGGGCGATGCGGCGGGCGGCGGCGCCGCTCGTGGGCGAACACGACTTCGCCGCCTTCTGCCGCCGCCCCCAGGCCGGGACGACCGTTCGGCGGCTCGAGCGCCTCGCCGTCGCGGCGGTGCCCGACGGCCTCGAGGTCTCGGCGCGCGCGAACGCCTTCCTCCACCAGATGGTCCGCAGCCTCGTCCGGCTCCTCGTCGAGGTGGGCCGGGGGAGGGTCGACCCGGAGGAGGTCCCGGGCATCCTCGCCTCGGGCGACCGAGCGCGGACCCCCGGGCCGGCCCCCGCCCAGGGCCTCACCCTCGAGCGCGTCGTCTACGGGCGCCGCCTTTGACGCTCCGCGGCCCGCACGGGTAGCATTCGGCGTCGGCCTCCCGGCCGACACTTCCATCATGAAGACCTACGCCCCCAAGCCGCGCGACATCGAACGTCGCTGGTACGTCCTCGACGCCGAGGGCGTCGTGCTCGGCCGTCTCGCGACGCAGGCCGCCGCGATCCTCCGCGGCAAGCACAAGCCGATCTTCGCGCCGAACGCCGACACCGGGGACCACCTCATCATCGTGAACGCGAAGGGTGTCGTCCTCACGGGCCAGAAGGCGGAGAAGAAGATCGCGTACCGCCACTCCGGGTACCCGGGCGGTCTCCGCGCCGACACGTACGCGACCCTCCTCGCCGAGCGTCCGAGCCGTGCCGTCGAGAAGGCGATCCGCGGGATGCTCCCGAAGAACTCGCTCGGCCGACAGATGCTCACGAAGCTCCGCGTCTACGACGGTCCGGAGCACGAGCACCAGGCGCAGCAGCCGCAGCCGCTCCGCACCGACGAGATCCCGGCCTGGAGCGGCCTGCCGGGGACCTCGACCCCGACGCTCTCCGTCGTGCCGTCGGTGACCGCGAAGATCGGTGCGCGCCGCGCGTCCGCCCGTCCCGCGGCGAAGGTCGCGGAGGCCCCCGCGCCGAAGGTCGTCGAGGCGAAGCCCGCCGAGCCCGCGGCCGCCGCACCGAGGCCCGCCGCGAAAGCCACGGCGCCGAAGCCGAAGCCCACCGCCGCGAAGACGACCGCGGCGAAGTCGACGGCGAAGAAGACCACCGCCGCGAAGTCGACGGCGAAGAAGACCACCGCGACGAAGCCCACGGCGAAGAAGCCGACGACGAGGAAGAAGTAGGAGGGACGCGTGGCGAAGGGTGCCGCTCAGCAGACGATCTTCACGGGCCGCCGCAAGGAGGCGATCGCTCGCGTTCGGCTCGTTCCGGGGTCCGGGGCGATGACCGTGAACGGCCGTCCGGTCGAGCAGTACTTCCCGACGCGCGCCCACCGCATGGTCGTCGCGACGCCGCTCCGCCTCGTCGGGCGTGAGAAGGACTACGACGTCGTCGCGACGATCGACGGCGGCGGCGTGAGCGGGCAGGCGGGCGCGCTGCGCCTCGGCATCGCCCGCGCCCTCCTCGAGGTCGACCCCGAACTCCGGGGTCAGCTGAAGAAGGAGGGGCTCCTCACCCGCGACGCGCGGGAGAAGGAGCGCCGGAAGTACGGCCTGAAGAAGGCCCGGAAGGCCCCGCAGTACACGAAGCGCTAGTCGGCGGTCTCGAGGATCAGGCGGGCCTGCGGCTCGAACCCCTCCGGCACGAAGAGGTGGACCGGGCCCATGCGGTACGGCCCCATGCCCTCCCCCTTCAGCAGGACCGGGATGCCCTCCGCCTCGAGCCGGCCCTTCGCGAGGACCCCATCCGGGACCGAGCCGGTCGAGAACACGAGGACGAGCCGCGCCTCCATCGCCGGGATGCTACGCCGTCCCGCCCGTGGACTAGCCTGACCGCGAGGAGGAACCCATGACCGGACGCCGGCAGGTGGCCCACTGACGCGCCTCTTCGGGACCGACGGCGTCCGAGGCGTGTACGGCGTCGAACTCACGGACGACCTCGCGGGGGCGCTCGGCGCCGCGACCGCG
>JBJTYK010000004.1:0-6952 GCA_046082745.1 Actinomycetota bacterium
CGACGCGTGGAACGGCTGGGGCCTCGCCGACGACGTCTTCGCCGAGCGCGCGCGCGTCGCGACCGCCGGCGGCGCGGCGGCCACCTGGGGCGGCATTGTCGCCGTCGCCGACTCCGACGCCGCGTGCGCCGACCTCCTCGAACGCCGCCGCGCCGCCGGCCTCCCCGAGCCGCACTGGTCCGGGACGGCGGACGCGTTCCTCGCGTGGAGCGATCGACTGTCGGCGCTCGGCACCACGTGGATCGTCGCGGTGCTCGCGGGCGGCGACGTCGCGCTCGAGACGTTCGCGACGCGGATCCTCCCGCGCGGCCGCGGGGACGCGGGCGCGTGAGCGCGGACCTGAAGCGCGAGAAGCGTCGGCTGCGCGCCGAGGTGCTCGCGCGCCGTGACGCACTGCCGCAGGGGGAGCGCGACGAGCGGAGCCGGCGGGTCGCCGAGCGGCTCACCGCGCTCCCGGACCTCGCCGGCGTCGAGGTGCTCATGGCGTACTGGCCGTTCGGATCCGAGGTCGATCCGCGTCCGTTCCTCGCCGCGCTGCGCGACGTCCGCGTCGCGCTGCCGCGCGTCGTCGGCTCGCGGCTCGTCCCCGTCGCCTTCCGTCCCGGCGATGCCCTCCGCCGGACCCCGCTCGGACCGAGCGAGCCCGTCCACGGCGAGCCGCTGGACCCGGCGTCGATCGGCTTCGTCCTCGTCCCCGGCGTCGCGTTCGATCGCTCGGGCGCGCGCCTCGGCTACGGCGGCGGGTTCTACGACCGTTTCGTCCCCGCGCTCGCACCCGGAACCCCGCTCGTCGCGGCCGCGTTCGCGTGCCAGGTCGTCGAGGGCGTGCCGTCGGGCACCGCCGACCACGGGGTGGACGTCGTCGTCACCGAGGACGAGGTGCTCCGCGCCGAGCCGCGCTGACGCGGCGCCGTGGGGCCGCCGGGGTAGGCTGCCGTCGTGCTCATCCACCCATGGGACGCGCCGCTCGATGACGCGGAGTGGCGCACGTGGCTCGCGGCGACCGACCGGTTCGGCGTCCTCCTCGTGAACGACCTCGACCCCGAGCGGGCGCCGCTCGCGCAGCCGACGCACTTCGCCATCGCGGGTGACGAACTCCTCGTCCACCTCGCCCGGCCCAACCCGATCTGGCCGGCCCTCGAGCGCGCGAGCGAGGTCCGGCTCGCCGTCGTCGGCGACCACGCCTACGTCCCGACCGACTGGCGCGCGAAGGCCGGGACCCCCGAGACGGAGGGCGTGCCGACGAGCTACTACGCGACGGTGCAGTTCGTGTGCGTTCCGACCGTCGTCGATGACCCCGCGGGCAAGGCCGCGATCCTCATCGCGCAGCTCGCCGACGCCCAGCCGGAGGGCGGCCACGTCGCCGTCGACGTCGACGCGCCTCCCTACGGGCCGATGCTCCCCGGGATCCGCGGCGTGCGGCTCGCGATCCGTCGCGTCGAGGCGAAGTTCAAGTACGACGACCACAAGCCGGTCGACCTCCGGGAACGCGTGAGCGACCGTCTCGACGCGCGCGGCCGCTCGGACGATGCGGGGGCCGCCGCCGAGCAGCGCCGTCGCACGTCCGCGATCGGGGAGTGGCGGCCGGACCGGCGGGCCTGACCCTCCCCGCGCGCGTGTCGCCGGCCGGGGGTATGCTCCGAATCACACGCCTGTGATTCCGCGGGCGGGGAGGAGGAGCGAGATGGCCCACGCGTGCAGGCTGCCCCGGGAGGACCGGGTCCGGAACGGCTCCGTGTTCGCCTGCGGGGAGTGCGGCGCGGTCTGGGAGGCCGTCGCCGGCACCGGGATCTTCGACTTCGACGTCGACGACGTCGTGCTGCGGTCGCGCTGGCTCCTGGTCGAGCCCGCGGCGCCCGCGCGGCTCCTCGCGAGCTAGTAGAGCCCGACGGTCCTGCCGTCGGCGTCGAGGTCCATCCCCGCGAACGCCGGCGTCCGACCGAGCCCCGGCATCCGCTGCATGTCGCCGCAGAGCGCGACGACGAACCCGGCGCCCGCGCTCGGCACGAGCCCGCGCACCGGGAGCCGGAAGCCCCGCGGGCGGTTCCGGAGCGTCGGATCGTGCGAGAGCGACAGGTGCGTCTTCGCCATGCAGACCGGCAGCGTCCCGAACCCGAGCGCGTCCATCCGCGCGAGGTCGGCCTCGGCCTGCGGCAGGAAGTCCACCCCGTCCGCCCCGTAGAGCTCGGTCGCGATCGCCTCGATCTGCGCGCGCAGCGGCGTGCCGTCCGGGGTGAGGAACGCGAACGCGTTCGGCTGGTCGCAGGCGTGCACGACGGCGCGCGCGAGCTCCTCCGCGCCGGCGCCCCCCTCGGCGAACCCGCGGTTCACGACGACGGTCTCGGCCCCCGCGGCGACGGCGAGGTCGCGCACGCGCGCGACCTCCTCCTCGGTGTCGGTCGGGAACGCGTTCACGGAGACGACGCAGGGGAGGCCGTAGCGCCGGACGATCGCGATGTGGGCGGCGAGGTTCTCCGCGCCGCGCTCGATCGCCGCGAGGTCGGGCTCGGCGAGCCGGTCGAAGTCGACGCCGCCGTGCGACTTCGTCGCGCGGACCGTCGTCACGAGCACCGCCGCGCTCGGGGTGAACCCGCCGAGCCGGCAGACGATGTCGCAGAACTTCTGGAACCCGAGGTCGCTCGCGAACCCGGCCTCGGTGACGACGTAGTCGGCGAGCGCGAGCGCGACGCGGTCCTCGATGATCGAGTTGTTCGCGTGTGCGATGTTGCCGAACTGCCCCGCGTGGACGAGGACCGGCTGCCCCTCGAGGGTCAGGACGAGGTTCGGCTTCACGGCTTCCTTGAGGATCACCGCCATCGCGCCGGCGACCCGGAGATCCTCGGCGGTGACCGGCGCCCCCGCGGTCGTCTCGCCGACGACGATCCGCCCGAGCCGGCGGCGCAGGTCGGGGAGGTCGGCGGCGAGCGCGAGGATCGCCATGACCTCCGACGCGGCGGTGATGACGAACTGGGATTCGCGCGGCACCCCGTGCGCCTGCCCGCCCTGGCCGACGGTCACGTAGCGCAGCGCGCGGTCGTTCACGTCGAGCGTGCGCGGCCAGGAGATCGTCGCGGGGTCGAGCCCGAGCGGGTTGCCGTGGAACAGGGAGGCGTCGATCGCCGCGGCGAGGAGGTTGTGGGCGGCGGAGATCGCGTGGAAGTCGCCGTTCAGGTGGAGGTTGATCTCCTCCATCGGCACGATCTGCGCGTGGCCGCCGCCGGTGCCGCCACCCTTGATGCCGAAGACCGGCCCCATCGACGGCTCGCGCAGGCAGAGGATGACGTCCTTGCCGATCCGCGCGAGGCCCTGCGTGAGCGAGATCGACGTCGTCGTCTTGCCCTCCCCGGCCTTCGTCGGGGTGATCGCGGTCGTGATGACGAGCCGGCCCTGGCGTCGACCGGCGCCGACACGGCGGAGCACCTGCTCGGCGTCGACCTTCGCGCGGTGGCGGCCGTACGGCTCCACCTCCGGGGGCAGGATGCCAGCGATGCCCGCGACCTCCGCGATCGGGAGGAGCTCGGCCTGCTGGGCGATCTCGAGGTTCGACGTCACGGTGGGGCCTCCCGGTCGGCCCGGCGGGCCGCGAGGCCCCACGATAGCGGGTGGGACCCCCGCGCCGGGCGGCGCATACTGGCGCGGTGACGACCGAGGTCCCGATCCGCCGTTCCGTGACCCGCGCGCGCGCCGAGCGCGAGGAGCACCTCGCGACCGAGGAACCGATGGAGATCCGCGTCGAGGGCGCGGGCGGGACGCCGCCGCCGGTCGCGGTGACGATGCGCACCCCCGGCCACGACTTCGAGCTCGCGGCCGGGTTCCTCTGGAGCGAGGCGCTCGTCGACGACCCGGCCGCCGTGCGCCGCGTGAGCTACTGCGAGGACCTCCCGCCGCAGGAGCAGCGGTACAACGTCGTGACCGTCGAGCTCGCGACGCCGTTCGTCGCGCCGACGCCGCGCCCGTTCGCGGTCGCGGCCTCGTGCGGGGTCTGCGGGAAGGCCACCCTCGACGAGGTCGAGGTGCGGTGCGCGCCGCTCGGCCCCGGTCCGCGGATCGACGCCGCGGTCCTCGCCGGGTTCCCCGAGCGCCTCCGCGAGGACCAGAGCGTCTTCGAGCGCACGGGCGGGCTCCACGCCGCCGGGCTGTTCACACCGGACGGGCGGCTCCTCGTCCTGCGGGAGGACGTCGGCCGCCACAACGCCGTCGACAAGGTGATCGGTCGCGCCCTCCTCGCGGGCGACCTGCCGCTCGACGACGCCGCGCTCCAGGTCTCCGGCCGCGTGAGCTTCGAGATCGTCCAGAAGGCCGCGCGCGCGGGGATCGCCGTCGTCGCGGCGGTGAGCGCGCCGTCGTCGCTCGCGGTCGAGGCCGCGGAACGCCTCGGCGTCACGCTCGCGGGGTTCGTGCGGGAGGGCCGGGCGACGCTCTACGCGCACCCCGAACGCATCGGCTGAGCCCCGGGCGGGCGCGGGGCCGGGGCTATGATGTCCCGGTCGGACGGAAGCCCCTGGGAGGAGCCACGATGCCGGAGCGACCGGGACGACTCACGGAGCCGATGGTGCGCGAGGACGGCGTCCTGCGCGTCGCGACCTGGGACGAGGCCCTCGATCGGGCCGCCGACGGTCTGCGCCGCGCCCTCGCGCGCAAGGGCGGCGACGGGGTCGGACTGTTCAGCTGCTCGAAGGCCACGAACGAGGTGAACTTCGTCGCGCAGAAGTTCGTCCGTCAGGTCCTCGGCTGCAACCACATCGACAGCTGCAACCGCACCTGACACGCTCCCTCGGTCGTCGGTCTGGCGACGGTGTTCGGAGCGGGAGGCGGGACCAGTTCGTACGCGGAGGTCGAGGAGACCGACCTCATCGTGCTCTGGGGTTCGAACGCGCGTGAGGCGCACCCGATCTTCTTCCACCACGTGCTGCGCGGCGTGCGGAACGGCGCGCGGCTCATCGTCGTCGACCCGCGCCGCACGGCCTCGGCGCGCTGGGCGGACCTCTGGCTCGGCCTCGACGTCGGCACGGACATCGCGCTGTCGAACACCGTCGCGCGCGAGATCCTCGCGAGCGGCCTCGAGCACCGCGACTTCATCGCGCGGGGGACCTCGGGCTTCGACGCGTACGCCGCGTCGGTCGCCGACTGGACCCTCGAGCGCGGCGCCGCAGTCACCGGGGTCCCCGCCGAGGCGATCCGGGAGCTCGCCCACGCGTACGCGACCGCGGAGCGCGCGATCTTGTGCTGGACCCTCGGGATCACGGAGCACCACAACGCCGTCGACAACGTCCTCGGGCTCATCAACCTCGGGCTCCTCACCGGCCACGTGGGCCGGCGCGGGAGCGGACTGAACCCGCTCCGCGGCCAGAACAACGTCCAGGGGGGCGGCGACATGGGGGCGATCCCGAACAAGCTCCCGGGCTTCCAGGACATCGAGCACGACGCGGAGGCGCGCGCGCGGTTCGAGGCGGCGTGGGGCGTGCCGATCGTCCCGCACTACGGACGCACGCTCACGCAGCAGTTCGACGCGATGGAGCGTGGCGAGATGACCGCGCTCTACGTGATCGGCGAGAACCCGGCGTCGTCGGAGGCCGACAACACGCGCACGCGACGGCTCCTCGAGGGCCTCGACACGCTCATCGTCCAGGACCTGTTCCGCACCCGCACCGTCGAGCTCGCCGACGTCGTGTTCCCCGCGTCGAACGCCGCGTTCGAGACCGAGGGCACGGTGACGAACAGCGAGCGGCGGGTCCAGCGGGTGCGCAAGGCGCTCGACCCGCCGGGGAACGCGCGCGACGACGTGTGGATCATCGGGGAGCTCGCGCGGCGCCTCGGCCGCGACTGGGGCGCGGTGACCCCGCGCGCCGCGTGGGACGAGCTGCGCTCCCTCTCGCCGATGCACCGGGGCATGTCGTGGGAACGCCTCGAGGCCCTCGGCGGGATCCAGTGGCCGTGCCCCGACGACGAGCACCCCGGCACCGCGTTCCTCCACGACCGCCTGTGGGCCGACGACCCCGAGGAGCGCGGCCGCCCCGCGCCGTTCAGCGTCGTCGTCGACGACCCGCCGGTCGACGAACTGAACGACGAGTACCCGCTCCGGCTCACGACCGGTCGGCGGCTCGACGCGTACAACACCGGCGTCCAGACGGAGCGCTACGCCTCGCCGCTCTCGCGCGGGGAGACCCTCGACGTCTCGCCGGAGGACGCCGCGGCGCTCGGCATCGCGGAGGGCGAGGTCGTGCGGGTCACCTCGCGCCGCGGCTCGGTCGAGGCGCCGGTCCGGATCGCCGCGGAACTGCGCCCCGGGCTCGTGTTCCTCACGCTCCACCACCCCGACCAGGTGGACACGAACGCGCTCACGATCGACGCGACCGACCCGAAGTCCGGGACCGCGGAGTTCAAGGCGACCGCCGTGCGCGTCGACCGCCTCGCCGGCGTGCCATCCTGACCGGGAGCGCATGGACCTCCACCTGACGGCCGCGGGCCCGACCGAGGACGAGCGCGCCGCGGTCGCGACGGTCCTCGGACCGCCCGGCGAGGGCGAGGGTCGTTCCGACCGCGACCTCCGCGCGGTCCGCGCGGGCCGGGCGGCCCGCGAACGCCGCCACCTCCTACTGCCGACGCTCCACGCCGTCCAGCGCCGGGTGGGGTGGATCAGCGAGGGCGCGGTGAACCACGTCGCGGAACGCCTGACCGTCCCACCCGCCGACGTCTTCGGCGTCGCCTCCTTCTACGCGCTCCTCGCGACGACCCCGCGCGCGCGCACGGTCGTCCACGTCTGCGACGACACGGCGTGCATCCCGCGCGGCGCGGGCGACCTCGTCGCCGCCGCGGAGGCCGCGCTCGGTCCGCCCGACGGCGACGGCGAGGTCGCGTGGCGACGCAGCCCCTGCCTCGGCCTGTGCGAGCGGGCGCCCGCGGCGTTCGTGCAGCGCGCGGGGGAGGGCGCCGAGGACGCGGCGGTGGCGCC
>JBJTYK010000005.1:0-8264 GCA_046082745.1 Actinomycetota bacterium
CCGACACGATGGTCGGGACCGCCGACAGAGCGTCGAGCCGACCGGGCCCCAGCGCGAACGCCCAGTCGTGATCACCGCCGAGGAGCTCGAGTCGCTCGTTATGGACGGGCAGCGACTCCTCGAAGGCGTACGAGCGGTGCGTGAGCGCGAGGTCGCGCAGGGTGGGGTCGCGGAACTCGACGCCGAGGGCGCGCTCGAACGGGGTCGGTGCGCCCCGGTCGCTCTCGGCGCGCACGGGGCTACTCGACCTCGATCGCCTGACGGCCGCCGTAGGCACCGCAGTTGCCGCACACCTGGTGCGGCACCTTCGGCTGGCGGCAGGTCGGGCACGTCGCGAACGTCGTCGGCTCGGCCTTCCAGTTCGCCTTGCGCTTCGCGCCGCGCGTGTGGGACTGTCGTCGCTTCGGTACGGGCATGTCGCTTCCTCTCCTGTCCTCGGTCCTATCCCTGGTCCTCGTCGTCCGGTCGGTCCATCCGCTCGGTGAACCCCTCGAGCGCCGCCCAGCGCGGGTCCACCGCGTCGGGGCAGGAGCAGGCTTCGAGGTTCCGGTCGGCGCCGCAGCGCGGGCACAGGCCGGCGCAGGTCGGCGAGCATAGCGGGGCGAAGGGCAGCTCGAGGGAGACCGCGTCCCGCACGAGCGGCTCGGGGTCGATCGTGAGGTCGTCGGCGATCGCGTAGTCGTCCTCGGGGCCGGCTTCCCGGGGGACGAGCTCGGCGACCGACACGTCGACCCGCTCGTCGAACTCCTTCAGACACCGCGCGCAGCGCAGGCGCACCGGTGCGGCGACCGAGCCGTGGACGTAGACGCCCTCGGAGACCCCCTCGAGGACGAGGTCACCCTCGACGGGGCGCTCGGCGGGGACCCCGGCGAGCTCCGTGCCGATCCCCTCGATCGGTTCCTCGACGTGGACGGCGCGGGAGGTCCCGGGGTGCTCGAGGAGCTCGCGGACGTCGATCGCGCGCATGCTCACCCCTCCCCCTCCCCGCGGAAGTCGTCGAACGACACGAAGCCTCCGCGGTCGTCGGGGCCGGCCGTGGGCAGCTCGGGCGCGAGTTCGGGCTCGAGCGCCTCCGACGCCTTCGCCGGCGCGCGGAGCCGATCGCGACCCATCTGCACCTGGGCGATCGTGCGCGAGAGCGCGCCGTTCGTCGCGACGAGGTCCTCCGCGACCTTCTGGAGGGCGACCTCGAACTGCGCGAGGCGCCCGTCCACGTAGTCCTCGGCCTCGAGCCGGATGCGGCGGGCGTCATCGCGGGCCTCCTCGAGGATGCGCTTCGCCTCCTCCTGCGCGCGGCGCACGACCGCCTCGCGCGTCGCGAGCCGGAGCTGCTCGTCGTGCGCCTTCGCGAGCATCGCCTCCGCGTCGAGGCGGGCCTTCTGGAGGAGCTCCTCCCGGTCCTTCACCACCCAGCGCGCCTGGCGGATCTCCTCGGGGAAGGCGCGCTGCATGTCCTCGACGATCGCGAGGACCTCCTCGCGGTTGATGAGCGCCGACGCCGACAGCGGCATCGCCTTCGCGTCGATCACGACGGCGCGGAGCTCTTCGATGAGGTCGCCGAGGTTCATCGCGATCCCCCGATCGCCTGCGCGAGCCGTTCGGCGACGAGCGGCGGGACGAGTCCCGTCACGTCACCGCCGAGGCGCGCGGCCTCCTTCACGAGCGACGACGACAGGAACGACCACGTCGGGCTCGTCGTCATGAAGACGGTCTCGACGCCGCCGAGGCGATCGTTCATCTGCGCCATCTGGATCTCGTACTCGTAGTCGGACACCGCGCGCAGCCCCTTCACGACGAGGCCGACGCCGCGACGCTTCGCGTAGTCGACGAGGAGCCCCGAGAAGGAGTCGACCTCGACGTTGCCGAGGTTCGCGGTGAGTTCCTTGAGCATCGTCACGCGCTCCTCGACCGGGAAGAGCGGCTCCTTCGAGGCGTTCGCGAGCACGCCGACGATCACGGCGTCGAAGCGCCGCGCCGCGCGCTCGATGATGTCGAGGTGACCATTCGTCGCGGGGTCGAAGGTCCCCGGACAGAGGGCGGTCAGGCCCATCTCGAACCTCCCGGTCGGGCCGTGGCCTAGCGTCTCCGACAGGCCAGGACGAGGGTGTCGCCGTACTCCAGGCGCCTCGTGATGGCCCATGGTACCGGAATGACAGGCGTGGAACTCCGGGAGGCACGCGTGAGCACGATCGTCGCCCCCTCCGGCAGGCCTCCCGCCAGGCGCGCGAGCACGGGGTCGAGGGCCTCGGGACCCTCCTCGTACGGGGGGTCGAGGAAGACGAGGTCGTAGGGCAGCTCCCCCGCCGGGGGCAGGAACCGCACGGCGTCGCCCCGCACCACCCGGGCCCGGTCGGCGACGTGGGCTCGGCGGAGGTTCTCGGCGATCGCCGCGAGCGCCGAGCGGCCGCGCTCCACGAGGACCGCGGAGGTCGCGCCGCGCGAGAGCGCCTCGATCGCGAGCGCGCCCGTGCCCGCCCACAGGTCGAGCACCCGCGCGTCCGCGACGTCCTCGCCGAGGCTCGAGAACAGCCCCTCGCGCGCCATGTCGGACACCGGGCGCGTGCCGGCGGGCACGGGCGCGAGGCGCACGCCCTTCGCGGTCCCGGCGATCACGCGCACGACGCGCTCACCGCTCGAGCCATTCCATCGAGGCGCGGAACCGCTCGCGCACCTCGGCGTGGAGCCCCGCGTGCGCGGCGAGCGTCGGGTCCTCGGCGACGAGCGCGAACGCGCGATCGCGCGCGCGGCGGACGAGGTCGAGATCCTCGGGCAGCCGCGCGAGGCGCAGGTCCGGCATCCCCGACTGGCGGATGTCGAAGAGCGTGCCCTCGCCGCGCAGCCGCAGGTCCTCGTCGGCGAGCTCGAAGCCGTCGGTCGTCCGAGCCATCGCCGCGAGCCGCGCGCGCGCCTCCTCGTTGTCCTCCCGGCTCGCGTCGAACAGGACGCAGTACGAGCGGTGCGCTCCGCGGCCGATCCGCCCGCGGAGCTGGTGGAGCTGCGCGAGGCCGAAGCGTTCGGCGTTCTCGACGAGCATCACCGTCGCGTTCGGCACGTCGACCCCGACCTCGATGACCGTCGTCGAGATGAGGAGATCGTGGTCGCCGCGGCGGAAGGCCTCCATGACCGCGGCCTTCTCGACCGGGCGCATCCTGCCGTGGAGCACCTGCACGGAGAGGTCGGGGAACACCTCGGTCGCGAGCCGGTCGGCCTCCGCCTCGGCGGCGCGGACCTCCGCGCGGTTCCCCTCGTCGATCGCGGCGCAGACGACGAAGGCCTGCCGGCCTTCGCGGACCTCGCGCCGGACGAGGTCCTCGGCCTGCGCGCGCTCGACCTCGGTCCGCGCCACGCGCGTGTCGATCGGCTGACGACCCTTAGGCATCTCGTCGAGGACGACGACGTCGAGGTCGCCGTAATACGTGAGCGCGAGGGTCCGCGGGATCGGGGTCGCGGTCATGATGAGGACGTCGGGCGACGCGCCCTTGCCCTTGAGCGCCATGCGCTGGTGGACGCCGAACCGGTGCTGCTCGTCGATGACGGCGAGCGAGAGGTCGGCGAACGCGACCCCCTCCTGGACGAGCGCGTGGGTGCCGACGACGAGGTCGACCGCGCCGCTCGCGATGCCCTCGAGGATCCGCGCGCGGTCCCTGCCCGTCACCGCGGCGGTGAGCAGCGCGTACGTGAGCGCCGGCCGCGGGGCGTCCGCGAGGAGCGAGCCCTGGTCGGCGTCGGCCGTGGTGGGGGCGGCGAGGAACGGCACCGCGCCCATCGGTCCGAGGACCTGCTCGACCGATCGCGCGTGCTGGCCGGCGAGGACCTCCGTCGGCGCCATGATCGCTGCCTGGTGGCCCGAGCCGATCGCGACGACCGCGGCGTGGAGCGCGACGAGGGTCTTCCCCGACCCGACGTCGCCCTGGAGCAGCAGGTTCATCGGGTGGGGGGGTGGCCCGTCTGGTTGGGCTGCCCCCCCCGCCCCCCCCCCCCCCCCCCCCCTCCCCCCCCCCCCCTCCCCCCCCCCCCCCCCCCCCCCCGCGCTCGTACTCCTGCCGCTCCGCGGCCTCCCCCATCGAGCGCTCGAGGTCCGCGAGCACCGGCGCGGTGACGCCGCCGAGGAACGAGGCCATCGCGTCGACGTGGGCGCGGTAGCCCTCCTCGGTCGCGCCGGTCGTCTCGGGGACGCAGGGGCCCGCACAGCGCCCGATATCGAAGTAGAGGCAGGGACGTCGCGCGCGCGCCCGCTGGTCGAAGAACGCGTTCGAGCACGTGCGCACGGGGAACACCCGCGTGAGCGCGTCGAGGGTCTCGCGGATCGCGTACGCGTGGGCGTACGGGCCGAAGTAGCGCACGCCCTTGCGCTTCGCGCCGCGGAGCACCTGCGCCCGCGGCCAGCGTTCCCCGGTGGTGATCGCGAGGAACGGGTACGACTTGTCGTCGCGGAAGCGGACGTTGAAGCGCGGCTGGTGCTCCCGGATGAGCGTGTGCTCGAGGAGGAGGGCCCCGACCTCGGACGAGGCGACGATCCACTCGACGGACGTGGCGGCGGCGACCATCGCCGCGGTGCGGGGGTGGAGCGGCCGGCCCCAGTACGAGAGGACGCGCTTGCGGAGCGAACGCGCTTTGCCGACGTAGACGACCCGACCATCGACGTCCCGGAACAGGTACGCGCCGGGCGCGTCGGGCACCTCCGCGGAGGCCGGCCGGGGGACGCTCACCGCCCCATCCTAGAGGCCCGTCCCCGCGCGCCCGTCAGGAGACGACGACCGTCCCGTTCATCGTCGGGTGGACGTCGCAGTGGAAGTAGTACGTGCCCGCCTCGAGGGCCGGGATCGTGTAGTCGATCGTCGCCACGCCGTTGATGAGGTCGCCGCGGAAGAGCGCCGTGGCGAGATCCGTGGAGCTCGCGAAGATCGCGATGTTGTGCGGGACCCCGGGATCCTGGTTGTCCATCGTGATCGTCGTCTCCATCCCGGCCGGGAGGGAGATCGTCGAGGTGTCGAACGCGAGCCCCATGGCGACGACCACCGACGTCGTGGCGCCACCACCGCCACCACCTCCGGCACCGCCACCACCTCCGCCCGCGCCCTCGGCGACGACCGTGCCGGTCATCTGCGGGTGCACGTCGCAGTGGTAGAAGTAGCGCCCCGCGTCGAGCGCCGGCACCTCGTAGGTCGCCTGCGCAGGACCCGAGACGAGGTCGCCGCGGAAGAGCGGGTTCGCGAGGTCGTTCGCGCTCGGGAAGATCGCGACGTTGTGCTGCCCGACCTGCGTCGCGTCGTCCTGGTTGTCGAAGAGGATGCGGAAGGGCTCGCCCGCCGGCACCGTGATGCACGACCCGTCGGTGAAGGCAACGCCGACCGCGACGATCGTGACCTCGCCGCCCTCGGCCTCGACGCAGTTCGCAGGAGGACCGGACGGGGTCATCCCCCCGTCCTCCTTCGGTCCGACCGTGGGACTCGCGACGGCGAAGGCGAACTCGGCCTCGGAGAGCGTCCCCATGGCGAGGTCGCCGTCCGCGGACTGGTACCACGCGACGAACAGGGCGCTCCCGTCGCCGGCCACGGCGAGCGACGGTGACGCCGAGTGGAGGAGCACGCCCGTCGAGACCGGCGTGAACCCGGCCGCGACGGATCCCTGGGCGAGGTGCACGCCGTCGACACCGTCGACCCACGCCACGGTCACGGTCCCGGCGCCGTCCACCGCGAGACCCGTCCCCGCCCCCGCATCGCCCGCGGATCCCGCGGCGACCGCGGCGACCGCCGAGGTCCCGCCACCCGCGAGCGTCACCTGCACCGCGTCGCCCGCGTACGACGCCACGAGGATGTCCGCGCCGTCGACGGCGATCGAGGGCGCGGTGCCGCTCGGCGCGATGACGTCGGCGGCCCAGCCGCCCTCACCGGTCGTCGCGAGGCGCAGCGCCCCGTCACCACCGGTGAACGCGATCGCCGGCGACCGGTCGACGACCGCGGTCGCCGTCACGCAGCCACCGTCGGCGCACGGACCCGCCGGCGCGACGGGGTTCACGCGCCACGCTCCCGGTCCGCCCTCGACCGACTTCACCTCGCCGCCGGAGACGAACGAGATCCACGGCGTACCGGCATCGTCGACCGCGAGGGAGAGCCCCTCGGGCGGCGAGCCGAAGACCTTGTCGATGCTCCACGGCGTCGTCGACGCGGGGTCGGCGGAACCGGTCGCGTACCAGAGTCCGTCGGCGGAACCCCAGACGGCGTGGAGTCCGTCGGCACCGTCGATCGCGAGGTCGAGTCCGGTCACGGTGCCGGCGGTAAGGTCCTTCACGGACTCCTCGATGGCCGGGGCGAACGCGATGTCGACGTTCGGGATCGAGGCCGGCATCGCGATCGCGCCTCGCGTCCAGATCCCGTTCGCGTTGCGCGTGGCGAGCAGGACCGCCGGGATGCCGGGCGCACCGATCGGCCGCGGGGCGAGCACGGCGTCACCTTCGAGCGCCTCATCGAGGCCGAAGTACGCGACGACCGGGCGACCGTCGGAGGTGACGACGGCGGACGCGAACCGCCCGGAGTCGTTCAGCGGGTCCGCGACCTCCGGGACGAAGCGCAGGCCCGCACCGAGATCGATCGGAGCGACCGCGGCCTGCCCGCACGCGGCGGCCCCGAGGAGCAGGAGGGCGGCGAGGGCGAGGACCTTGCGGTTCACGATGGCCGGGATGCTAGCAAGCGGACCCGCGTCGGCGGGCGAGGTCGGGGGTCAACCCCGGCGCGAGCCCCGACGGGCCGGGGCGGGGGCGGGTGCGCCGCCGAGGACCCCCGCGAGGAACCGTCCGGTGTGGGACGCGGGGTCGGCGGCGACCGCCTCCGGCGAACCGGTCGCGACGATCGTGCCGCCGCCGACCCCGCCCTCCGGCCCGAGGTCCACGATCCAGTCGGCCGACTTGATGACGTCGAGGTTGTGCTCGATGACGAGGACGGTGTTCCCGCTTCCGACGAGGCGCTGGAGCACCCCGAGCAGCTTGCGCACGTCCTCGAAGTGGAGTCCGGTCGTCGGCTCGTCGAGGACGTAGAGCGTGTTCCCCGTCGCCCGCTTCTGGAGCTCGCCGGCGAGCTTGATCCGCTGCGCCTCGCCGCCCGAGAGCGTCGGCGCGGACTGTCCGAGCTTCACGTACCCGAGCCCCACGTCGGAGAGCGTCCGCAGGTGGCGGGCGATCACGGGGATGTTCTCGAAGAACTCGAGCGCCTCGTCGACCGACAGGCCGAGGACGTCCGCGATGGTCTTCCCCTTGTAGCGGACCTCGAGCGTCTCCCGGTTGTAGCGCTCCCCGCGGCAGACCTCGCACGTCACGTAGACGTCGGGCAGGAAGTGCATCTCGATCGTGATCTGGCCGTCGCCGGAACAGTGCTCGCAGCGGCCGCCCCGGACGTTGAACGAGAACCGTCCCGGCTGGTAGCCCCGCACGCGCGCCTCGGGCACCTGCGCGAAGAGCGACCGGATGTGGTCGAAGACCCCGGTGTAGGTCGCCGGATTCGAGCGCGGCGTGCGACCGATCGGAGACTGGTCGATGTCGATGACCTTGTCGATGTGCTCCCACCCGACGAGCTTCCGATGCCGGCCGGGGAGGTTCCGGGACCCGGTGACCTTCGCGAGGAGCGCGCGCAGCAGGACGTCCTGGACGAGCGTCGACTTGCCCGATCCGCTCACGCCGCTCACGCACACGAAGAGCCCGAGGGGCACCTCGAGGTCGACGTCGCGGAGGTTGTGCTCGTTCGCACCGAGGACCTTCAGCCACCGATCGCCGGGGGTGCGGCGCACCTCCGGCGTCGGGATCGTCCGTCGCCCCGACAGGAACGCCCCGGTGATCGATTCCTCCGACGCGAGGAGCCCCGCGAGATCGCCCGAGTACACGACGCGTCCCCCGTGCTCCCCCGCCCCCGGACCGATGTCGACGACGTGGTCGGCCGTGCGGATCGTCGCCTCGTCGTGTTCGACGACGATGAGCGTGTTCCCGAGGTCGCGCAGACGCACGAGGGTCTCGATGAGGCGCTCGTTGTCACGCTGGTGGAGCCCGATCGAGGGCTCATCGAGGATGTAGAGGACACCGACGAGGCCGGAGCCGATCTGCGTCGCGAGGCGGATCCGCTGCGCCTCCCCGCCGGCAAGGGTGCCCGCGGCGCGGCCGAGCGTGAGGTACTCGAGACCGACGTCGACGAGGAACCCGAGCCGTGCGCGGATCTCGCGGAGGAGGCGCTCGGCGATCGTGCGCTCGCGTTCGTCGAGGGCGAGACCCTCGACGAACG
>JBJTYK010000006.1:0-4563 GCA_046082745.1 Actinomycetota bacterium
GCGTGCACCGTCCACATCGACGGCGAGGCCGTGAAGTCGTGCACCGTCCTCGCCGTGCAGGCGGACGGGCGGAACGTCACGACGATCGAGGGACTCGCTCGCGACGGCGCCCTCCATCCGATGCAGGACGCGTTCCACCGCCACCACGGGCTCCAGTGCGGCTACTGCACCCCCGGGATGATCATGGCGGCCACCTCGTACCTCCAGGAGAACCCGAGCCCGACCGAGGCCGACGTCCGGCACGCGCTCGAGGGGAACCTCTGCCGCTGCACCGGCTACCAGAACATCGTGAAGGCGGTCCTCGACGTCGCGCAGCAGGAGCTCGTCGGCCTGCACGTCGCCGAGCGTTCCGACGTCGTGTGGAAGGACGGGAAGTTCGTCGACACCGAGACCGGCCAGACGGTCGGCGGGAACTAGGGGGAGCGAGATGGCGGTCACCGAGCGCTTCATCGGCAAGGCGGTTCCCCGCAAGGAGGACCCGGAGCTCATCACCGGTCAGGCGTCGTACGTCGACAACCTGACCGCGCCCGGGATGGTGTGGATGGCCCTCGTGCGCCCCCCGTACGTCCACGCCCGCGTGAAGAGCATCGACACGCGCAAGGCCGCGGCGATGCCGGGCGTCCTCGGCGTGTACACCGCCGCCGATCTCGAGGGCGACTTCGCGGGCTCGCTCCCGATGGTCTGGCCGATCACCGACGACATCAAGATGCCGGTCCACTGGCCGCTCACGAAGGACAAGATCCGCTTCAACGGCGACGCCGTCGCGGTCGTCCTCGCGGAGACGCGCGCCGAGGCGGAGGACGCCGCGGAGACCGTCACCGTCGACGTCGAGACGCTGCCGCCGGTCATGGACCTCGAGGCGGCGCGCAGGCCCGGCGCCCCGCTCGTCCACGAGGACCTCGAGACGAACGAGGTCGTCCACTGGAGCCACGGCGGCGCGGGCGACCAGACGGTGTTCGACACCGCCGAGGTCGTCGTGAACGCCCGCTACGAGCAGCCGCGCGTCATCCCGAACCCGATGGAGCCGCGCGGGGTCCTCGTCCAGACGGTGCCCGCGATGGGCGAGTTCACCGTCATCTCGGCGACGCAGATCCCGCACATCCTCAAGGTCGTCCTCGCGCTCGTGACGGGGATCGCCGAGTCGAAGATCCGCGTCATCGCTCCCGACGTCGGCGGCGGCTTCGGCGGCAAGCTCAACGTCTACGCCGAGGAGGCCCTCGCCCTCGCGCTCTGCAAGAAGGTCGGCCGCCCGATCAAGTGGTCGGAGACCCGGAGCGAGAACTACGTGGCGATGATCCACGGCCGCGGCACGATCCACGACTGCACGCTCGCCGGCACGAAGGACGGCCAGATCCTCGGCCTGAAGTTCGTCGAGCTCGCCGACATGGGCGCGTACTACCAGCTGCTCACGCCCGGTATCCCCGAGCTCGGCGGCTGGGTGTACATGGGGCCCTACGACCCGAAGGCCTACTGGTACGAGTTCTCCGGGATCATGACGAACCGGACCCCGACCGACGCGTACCGCGGCGCCGGACGTCCCGAGGCGACGTTCGTCCTCGAACGGCTCGTCGACCTGTTCGCCCAGCGGATCGGCATGGATCCCGCCGAGGTCCGACGCAAGAACCTCGTCCCGAAGTTCCTCGAGGCCCGGCCCGCGATCAGCGGTCTGTCGGTGGACTCCGGCGACTACCACGCGACGCTCGAGAAGGCGCTCGACCTCGTGCGCTACGACGAGCGACGCGCCGAGCAGCAGAAGCGCCGCGCCGCGGGCGACACGAAGCAGCTCGGGATCGGCCTGTGCACGTACATCGAGATGTGCGGGCTCGCGCCCTCCGAGATCCTCGGGGCCCTGAAGTACGTCGCGGGCGGCTGGGACGCGGCGACGATCGAGTGCCTGCCGACCGGCAAGATCATCGTGAAGACGGGCACGTCGCCGCACGGGCAGGGCCACGAGACCTCGTGGGCCCAGGTCGTCGCCGACGGTCTCGGCGTCCACGTGGACGACGTGGAGGTCCTCCACGGCGACACGGCCATCACGCCGCTCGGGATGGACACCTACGGGTCGCGCTCCGCGTCCGTGGGCGGGGCCGCGCTCCACTTCGCGATGGAGAAGATCAAGGAGAAGGCCCGCAAGATCGCGGCCCACGAGCTCGAGGTCGCCGAGGGCGACATGGAGTGGGCCGACGGCGCCTTCCGCGTGAAGGGCGCACCCGACAAGGCGAAGACGATCCCGCAGCTCGCGTTCTCCGCCTGGACCGCGCACGCGCTGCCAAAGGGGACCGAGCCGCACCTGAACGGCACCGCCGTCTACGACCCGCCGAACTTCACGTGGCCGGGCGGCGCGCACGTCTGCGTCGTCGAGGTCGACATGGAGACGGGGAAGACCGAGATCGTCGACTACGTCGGCGTGGACGACTGCGGCACGATCATCAACCCGATGATCGTCGCGGGCCAGGTCCACGGCGGCGTGGCGCAGGGGGTCGCCGAGGCGCTGTACGAGGAGGCCGTCTACGACGACGAGGGGAACCTCACGACCTCGTCGCTCGTGCAGTACCTCGTCCCGAGCGCGAACGAGATCCCGACGGTGCGCCTCGACCACGTCGAGACGCCGAGCACGACGAACCCGCTCGGCGTGAAGGGCATCGGCGAGGCCGGGACGATCGCCTCGCCGCCCGCGGTGATCAACGCGGTCGTCGACGCGGTCGCGCACCTCGGCGTGGAGTTCATCGAGAAGCCGGCGTCGCCCGAGCGCGTCTGGCGGGCGATCCGCGCGGCCAAGGGAGGTGCGAAGTGATCCCGGCATCCTTCGAGTACCGACGGGCCTCCTCGCTCAAGGAGGCCGTGCAGCTCCTCGGCAGCGAGGAGGACGCGAAGCTCCTCGCGGGCGGGCACTCGCTCCTGCCGCTCATGCGGCTGCGGCTCGCCCGTCCCGCGACGCTCGTCGACATCGCGCGCGTCGAGGGGCTCTCGTACGTGAGGAAGTCGGGGAAGGAGTTCGCGATCGGCGCCCTCACGCGTCACCACGACCTCGCCTCGGACGCGGCGCTCGCGAAGGGGTGCCCGATCCTCTCCTACACGGCGAGCCAGATCGGGGACCCGTCCGTGCGCCACGTCGGCACGATCGGGGGATCGGTCGCGCACGCCGACCCGGCGTCGGACCTGCCGACCGTGCTCCTCGCCCTCGGCGCGACGTTCGTCATCACGGGACCGAAGAAGGAGCGCACCGTCGCGGCGGCCGACTTCTTCCAGGGCCTGTTCACGGCGGATCTCGCCGCCGACGAGGTGCTCACGGAGATCCGCGTGCCGGAGACCGGCGCGCGCGGCTGGTCGTACCAGAAGTTCCGCCGCCGGGCGCAGGACTGGGCCGTCGTCGGGGTCGCCGCGCTCGCGGCGAACGGCAGCGGCCCGGCCGTCGCGCTCACGAGCATGGGCGACCGTCCGCTCCGCGCGAAGGGCGTCGAGGAGGCGCTCGCGGGCGGCGCGGACGCGGCGACCGCCGCGGAGCGCGCCGCCGAGGGCACGAGCCCGCCGTCCGACGCGTTCGCGAGCGCCGAGTACCGCACGGAGGTCTCGAAGGTCATCGTGCGGCGCGCCCTCGAGGAGGCGGCGGGTCGCGGTCGGTGAGGCGGGGGTAGGCTGCCGCACATGACGGCCCTGCCCTTCGCAACGGTCGACGACCTCGTCGCCGCGCTCGGCGAGCAGCGGTACCTCGCCGACCGCGGCCTCGCGACGTCGATCTTCCTCGCGCTCTCGCTCGACCGTCCGCTCCTGCTCGAGGGGGAGGCCGGCGTCGGGAAGACCGAGGTCGCGAAGGTGCTCGCGTCGCTCCTCGGTCGGCGTCTGATCCGGCTCCAGTGCTACGAGGGCATCGACGCCTCGCAGGCGCTCTACGAGTGGAACTACTCGCGCCAGCTCATCGCCGTGCGCGCGGCGGGCGACGTCGCGACGCCGCAGGTCGAGGACCTCTTCGGCCCGCAGTTCCTCCTCGAGCGGCCGCTCCTCGAGGCGATCCACGCTGGTTCTGGCGCCGTCCTGCTCGTCGACGAGCTCGACCGCGCCGACGACGAGTTCGAGGCCTTCCTCCTCGAGATCCTCTCCGAGTTCGCGGTGACGATCCCCGAGATCGGCCGCATCGCGGCGGCGTCGCCGCCCGCGGTCGTCGTGACGTCGAACCGCACGCGCGAGCTCCACGACGCGCTGAAGCGCCGCTGCCTCTACCACTGGATCGACCACCCGACGCTCGAGCGGGAGGTCGAGATCGTCCGGACGCGTGCGCCGGGCATCGGCGAGGCGCTCGCGCGCGACGTCGCCGGCGCGGTCGCGCGCCTGCGCGAGCTCGACCTCGCGAAGCGCCCCGGCGTCGCCGAGCCGATCGACTGGACGAAGGCGGTCGCGTTCCTCGGGAATGAGCGCCTCGACGGCGAGACCGCGGCCGACACGCTCGGCGCGGTGCGGAAGGACCACGACGACCTCGACCTCGCGACCGCGCGGCTCGCCGAGGTGGTCGGCGATGCCGACGCCTGAGGGGCTCGCCGCCCTCGTCGGGTTCGGGCGCGACCTCCG
>JBJTYK010000007.1:0-6241 GCA_046082745.1 Actinomycetota bacterium
GTGGACGGGGCGGCGGTCGACGCCGCATCGGCGTCGACCGCCGCGAGCGACGTCCTCACGATCTGCTGGACCTCGGGCACCGAGGCCGAGCCGAAGGGCGTCCCGCGCACCCACGACCTCTGGACCGCGATCGCCCACGCGACGACCGACGCCGCGCAGCTCCGCGAGGGCGACGTCCTCCTCACGCCGTTCCCGATCGTGAACATGTCGGGGATCGGCGGGATGCTCGTGCCCTGGCTCCAGACCGGCGGCACGCTCGTCCTCCACCAGCCGATGGCGCTGCCGGTCTTCCTCCAGCAGATCGTCGCCGAGCAGGTGAACTACACCGTCGCCCCGCCGGTCCTGCTGAACCTCCTCCTCGCGAAGCCCGAGATGCTCGCGAACGTCGACCTGTCGTCGCTTCGCACGATCGGCTCGGGCTCCGCGCCGCTCTCGCCGTCGATGGTGAAGGGCTGGAAGGAGCAGCACGGCATCGAGGTCACGAACTTCTTCGGCTCGAACGAGGGCATCGCGATCTGCGGCGACCCGATCGACGTGCCGGACCCCGAGACGCGGGCGCGCGTGTTTCCCGGCTTCGGCCGCGAGGGGCTCACGTGGAACAACCGCTGCGCGCGCGGCACCCGGACGAAGCTCGTGGACCCGGTGACCGGCGACCCGATCACCGAGCCGGGCGTCCCGGGCGAGCTCCTCATCAGCGGGCCGACGGTGTTCTTCGGCTACTGGGGCCGCCCCGACCTCACCGACAAGGCGTTCGCCCCCGGCGGGTTCTTCCGCACCGGCGACCTCTTCCAGATCGAGGACGACCGCCACTACCGGTTCGTCGGCCGCGCGCACGACCTCATCATCCGCGGGGGCATGAAGATCGCCCCCGAGGAGCTCGAGGCGCTCCTCGCCGCGCACCCGAAGCTCGCCGACGTCGCGGTCGTCGGGATGGAGGACCCGAAGCTCGAGGGCGAGCAGGTCGTGACCGCGGTCGTCGTGTGCAAGGAGGGCGAGACGGTCGAGCTCCCCGAGATCCGCGAGTTCCTGCGCGAGAAGGGGGTCGCGGGCTACAAGGAGCCGCGGCGCCTCGTCGTCGTTCCGGCGCTGCCCCGGAACCCGCTCGGCAAGGTCCTGAAGCGCGAGATCCGCGCCTCGGTCACCGACTGAGGGCGGCCGCTCAGGCCTTCCGCGGCGGGCGCGGCAGGAACGCGCTCGTGCGGCGCACGTACTCCGCGTAGCCGGGCCGGCGCTCGCCGATCGTCTTCTCGAGCATCGACACGCCCGAGACCCGCAGGAGCAGCACCGTCATGAGCACCGGCCCGAGGAGCGCGAGCCAGCCCCACGGGGCCGCGAGCGCGATGAGCCCGTAGCCCCACCACACGCAGGCGTCGCCGAAGTAGTTCGGGTGGCGCGTGTAGCGCCAGAATCCGCGGTCCATGACCTTGCCCGCGTTCGCCGGGTCGGCCTTGAAGCGCACGAGCTGCCAGTCGCCGCCGGCCTCGAAGGCGAACCCGACGACCCAGAGCGCGACGCCGAGCCAGAAGACGTCGAACTCCCCCGCCGGTCCCGCGGCGCCGACGATGAGCGGGGCGGCGACGAGGAGCGCGAGGGCGCCCTGGAGCCAGAACACCTGGAAGAGGCTGAACCACCAGTAGCGGTCGGCCCCGTACTTCACGCGCCACGCGGCGTAGCGGTAGTCCTCGGGCTTGCCCCAGTTCCGCACGAGGATGTGGAGCGACAGGCGCAGGCCCCAGACCGTCACGAGGCCGAGGAGGAGCGTGCGCCGCTCGAGCGCGGCCGGATCGCCGTAGGCGTAGCCGACGATCGCGACGATCACGAAGCAGAGACTCCAGACGACGTCGACGATGCTCGCCTTGCCGACGACGAGCGAGACGACCCACACGAGCGCCATGAAGGCCATGACGGCGGTCGCGGCGAGGAGGGCGAGATCGAGGATGGCCATGGGACAAGCCTACGGGCGGGCGGGCCGAACGGTCGGGAGGCCGCCTAGACTGGGGACATGACCGTCCTGCGCGAGACCCTCGACGTCGCGAAGCCCCTCGAGGAGGTCTTCGCCTTCGTCGGCGACTTCGCGAACAGCGAGCGCTGGGACCCGGGGGTCGCCTCCGCGAAGAAGGTCGGCGACGGGCCGATCGCGATCGGGACCCGCTACGACCTCGACGTGCGGTTCAACGAGCGGGTGCTGCCGATGACCTACACCGTGACCGCGTGGGACCCGCCGCGCCGGGTCGTGCTCGAGGGCCGCGGTCCCACCGTGAACGCGACCGATGAGATCACCTTCGAGGCGATCCCGACCGGCACCCGCATCCGCTACATGGCCGACCTGCGCCTGAAGGGCCCGCTCCGGATCCTCGAGCCGCTCATGCGCCGTCGGTTCCAGCAGGTCGCCGACGACGCGATGGCCGGGATGCGGAGCGCGCTCGCCTGAGGCGGGACCGCGAACGCCGCGTCAGCGCGGCGTGAAGCCGTCCACGGTCACCCACGTGCCGCTCGACGCGGCGTTCGCGGTGCCGAGGACGACGATCTTGATCGTGTGCGAGCCGGCCGCGAGGCCCTGGACGACCCGGGCGAGCGTCCCCGGGTTCGCCGCGTAGTCGTCGAAGGTCCCGATCACCTTGCCGTCGACGAGCACCTTCACCTTCCCCTGGTCGGGGCCGACGGCCGCGGTCCAGGCGATCGACGAGCCGGAGAACGTGAACGCCACGATCGAGCCGGCGACGTTGCTCTGCACCCACCGGCCGCCGGAGGCGAGCGACGAGGTCGCGGTGCGCCAGCGCGTGACGAGCTCGGGCGTCGCGAAGGTCTGCGCGCCGACCTTGAAGCCGTCGACCGCGACGTAGGAGCCGCCGCCGCCCGCGCCGGTCTTCCCCGTCGCGACGATCGTGATCGTGTGGTCGCCGGCCGGGAGCCCCGAGAACTTCACGACGCGCTTCTGGAGCGAGCCCGCCGCGAGGTCGTAGGTGCCCTTCGCCTTGCCGTCGATCTTCACCTGCGCCACGCCCATCGTCGGGCCGGCGAGGGTGAGCCACTCGATCTTCTGGCCGGTGCAGCGGAACGACGCGGAGGCCCCCTTCGCACGCTCCACGACGTAGGAGCCGCCGACGGCCGCCGCGGCCTTCACGGGCTTCCACGACTGCGTGACCGCGGCGTCGGACTCCTCGACCGACACGGGGATCGGCACGAGGAACGTCGCGAGCGTCTTCGCGAGCGGGTTCCGCGCGCGGTCGGTGATGCGCGGGGTCTTCTCGTTCATCGCGAGGACGTAGGTCCCGCCCTCCTCGAGGGGCGTCTGCGCCTGGACGGAGGCGCTCTTCACGTTCGTGCCCTCGCAGTCGACGATCGCGCCGCCGCCCGCGCGACAGACGACGGAGGCGGGCACCGCCGCGCCGCCCTTCTTCCGCAGGACGATGCTCGCGTCGGACACGCCGAGGACGATCTCGTCGAAGCGCGCGACGATCTGGCCGTCGGGACCCTTCGGCGGCTCGACCGTGACGGTCGGGGCCACGGGGTCCGAGACGAAGTTCGCGGTGACGGCGCGGTTCGCGCTCATCGTGACGGTGCACTCGCCCGCCCCGCCGCACGCGCCGCCCCAGCCGCCGAGGTACGAGCCGACCGGGGCCTCGGCGACGAGCGTCACCTGGGTGCCCGCGTCGAAGAGTCGCGTGCACTCGCTGCCGCAGGCGATGCCCGCCGGTTCGCTCGTCACGGTGCCCTCGCCGCCCTGGACGTCGACGTCGAGCTCGCGGATCGTGATCGCGTTCAGGTTCGTGCCGTTGAAGCGGTCGAGATCCACGCACGTCGAGATGCCCGCGATGCGCCCGCAGTCGGAGTACTGCCAGACCTCCCAGCCGCGGCCGCCCCAGTTGTTCGCGGGCAGGAGCGGGGTCTCCTCCGTCCAGTGCGCGAGCCACAGGTCGTAGCCGGCGTCGGCGACGCGGGTCGTGTCGGCGACGCGGGCCTTCCAGCCGTTCGGGCTCGTGTAGACGAGGGCGCGCACGCCGGTGATGCGGCGGACCTCCGCGAGGAAGTCGAGGACCCAGTTCGTGAGCGCCTCGGGGCCGAGGCCGCCGTCCTCCTCGAAGTCGAGGACCGGCGGGAGGTTCCCCGCCGAGATCTGCGCGACGCTCGTGAAGAAGCGCGCCTCGGCGACCGCGTCGCCGGCGCTGCCGTCCGGCCGGGCGTAGTGGTACGCGCCGAAGCGGATCCCTGCGCCGATCGCGCCGCTGCGGTTCTGCGTGAAGTACGGGTCGGCGAGGTCGCGGCCGTCGGTCGCCTTCGCGAAGACGAAGCGGATGCCCGCCCCGGCGACCTGGCCCCACGAGATCTGGCCCTGCCAGCGCGAGACGTCGATGCCCTGGAGGTAGCCCTGCGCCCGCGCGACCCCGGGCATGCCGAGGCACAGCGTCGCCACGAGGAGCGGGACGAGGGCGGCGGAGCGCCCTGGGGAACGGGGCACGGCGGATCTCACCTCTTCCGTCGGGATGGAGAGGAGGCTACCGGGCCGGGGGGCCCGAGTCGACGACCCCGCGGCCCTCTTCCCCTCAGAGCGTGGGCTGTCCCATCGCCTTCCGGTACTGCTGGTTGAAGAAGTACAGGAGGCGGTCCTGCTTCGGGTAGACGCCCGTCGAGTACGCGCGGGACCCGACCCCGGTCTGGGCCCGCGAGCAGACGTCCCAGTCCTGCCGGCTGATGAGATCCCAGAAGTCGACCGTCGGGCGCGGCTCGAAGTCGTCGGCCGCGATCGTCTCCGGCGCGAAGAGGAACTCCGAGACGACCGTGCAGGAGTTCGGACCGTGCGGGTAGACGAGGTAGTACATCACCGAGTCCGGGTGCAGGTTCAGCATGAGGTTCGGGAACTCGAAGGACCCGTAGTACATGCCGTAGTCCTCGTCGTTCAGTCCCGGGAACTTCGGCAGCGTCGACTTCCCCGTCTGCGTGAAACTCGTCGCGCCCTCGACCATGAGGTTCCCCGCCTGCGGACGGTCCTCGTCCCAGACCTCGCCCATGCGGTAGAGCGGCACGACCTGGACGAGCTCGGGGTGGACCTGCGGGCAGTGGAGGCACTCGTTGTAGTTCTCGACGACGATCTTCCAGTTCGCCTCGACCTCGTAGACGATGCGCGCGCCGATGCGCAGGTCCTGCATCTTGAAGCGCTCGAACGAGGTGATCGACTCCGCGCCGCGCCGCAGCTGGTCGAGGAGCGGCTCGGGCGTGTCCTTCGAGAGGTTCACGAAGAGGAAGCCGGCGTACTCCTCGGCCGCGAACGAGAACAGCGGGTACTGCGTGCGGTCGAAGGCCTCGTCCTCCTTCACGTTCGGCGTGCCGATGAGCTTGCCGTCGGTGTCGAACGTCCACGCGTGGTACGGGCACTTGAAGACCTTCTGGACGGTGCCGCACGCGTCGTCGTCGAGGAACTTCGTGCCGCGGTGCGAGCAGACGTTGTAGAAGCCGCGGAGCTCGCCGTCGCGGTTGCGGCACAGGAAGATCGACTCGCCCGCGAGGTCGCGGACGAGGAACGAGCCCGGTCCGGGGAGCTCCTCGGAACGGCCGATGCAGACCCAGGTGCCGAACCAGATGCGCTCGCGCTCGTCGGCCCAGACGGCGTCGTCGGTGTAGGCGGTGCCGGGCAGCGTCGGCTTCGGCGTCCACTGGCGCGCCATCGCGATGAGTTCGGGGGTGTACCGGTCGCGTTCGGTCTGCATGGTCGCCTCCCTCCGGGGCCGCGGTCGATGCCGTGGCCGGTGCTGCGGCGCCGGGGCGTCCGGCGTGCCTCCCGGCAAGGATAGGTCGTGCTTGTCGGTGCGGGAAGGGTCGGGCACAATCCCCGGGTCAGCGGGCCCGACGGGCCCCACGGACGACCGGGGGTGGGAAGCACGAAGCGGTCGCGCGCGCTCGTCCCGGCGCTCCTGGCGCTCGCCGTGCTCGCTGCGGCGGCCGGGCCGTCGCCCCGCGCGACCGCCGTCGTCGGGTGGCAGGCGCGGATCGAGGGCCTCATCGGCTCCCGGACGATGTCGGTGTCCGTCGGCGAGCGCGGCCGGTTCCTCTACCGCCACCTCGGCACCGCGTGGCGCGTCCCCGCGTCGGTCCAGAAGCTCTGCATGGCGATGGCGCTGCTCGACCGCGTCGGACCGCAGGCGCGCATCGAGACCGACGCGGCGGCGGTCGTCGGGTCCGACGGCGTCGTCGCGGGCGACCTCTGGATTGTGGGGCATGGCGACCCGACGACCGCCGCCGGCCA
>JBJTYK010000008.1:0-3442 GCA_046082745.1 Actinomycetota bacterium
GCCGGCGATCGCGATCGCGGCGTCGTTGCCGAGGACCTGGACGCAGACCATCGTCATCGCCTCGGACTGCGTCGGGTTCACCTTCCCCGGCATGATCGACGAGCCGGGTTCGTTCTCCGGCAGCACGAGCTCGCCGAGGCCGCTCCGCGGACCGGAGCCGAGCCAGCGGATGTCGTTCGCGATCTTCAGCAGCGAGACCGCGAGCGTGCGGACCGCGCCGTGCGCCATGACGATCGCGTCGTGCGCCGCGAGGGCGGCGAAGAGGTTCGGCGCGCTGCGGAACGGGAGGCCGGTGAGGCGCGCGATCTCCGCGGCGGCCTCCTGCCCGAACCCGGGGGGCGCGTTCAGCCCGGTGCCGACCGCGGTCCCGCCGATCGCGAGCTCGTAGAGGCCCGGGAGCACCGCGTCGAGGCGCTCGAGGTCGGCGTCGAGTTGCGCGACGTAGCCGGAGAACTCCTGGCCGAGCGTGAGCGGCACGGCGTTCTGGAGGTGCGTGCGGCCGATCTTCACGACGTCGTCGAAAGCGCGCACCTTCGTGTCGAGCGCGTCGCGGAGGTCCCGGACCGACGGCGCGAGCCGCTCGACGAGCGCCGTCGCCGCCGCGACGTGCATCGCGGTCGGGAACGTGTCGTTCGACGACTGCGACATGTTCACGTGGTCGTTCGGATGGACCGGCTCCTTGCTCCCGAGCACGCCGCCCGCGAGCTCGATCGCGCGGTTCGCGATGACCTCGTTCGCGTTCATGTTCGACTGCGTGCCGGAGCCCGTCTGCCACGTCGACAGCGGGAAGTGGTCGTCGAGCCGGCCGGCGATGACCTCGTCGGCGGCCTCGACGATGCGGGCCGCGAGGTCCTCCGGGAGGCGGCCCGACCGCGCGTTCACGAGCGCGCACGCCTTCTTCAGGATCCCGAACGCGCGCACGACGGGCAGCGGCATCGGGTCGTCGCCGATCGGGAAGTGGTGGAGCGAGCGCTGCGTCTGCGCGCCCCAGTAGCGGTCGGCGGGGACCTCGATCGCCCCCATGCTGTCGGTCTCGAGCCGAACCTCAGCCATCCGCTCCCTCCAGCGCCGCGGCGTACGCGCGCTCGTAGCCCGCGACCATCGTCGCCTTCGAGAAGTATCTCTCGACCCGGGCCCGGCAGGCCGCCGGGCCGATCTCCCCCGTGCGGCCGAGGAGCTCGGCGGCCGCGTCCTCGTAGCCCTCGACGGGCAGGATCCACCCCGTCACCCCGTGCTCGATCACCTCGGGCACCGAGCCGCGGTCGGTCGCGATGACCGGGGTCCCGCACGCCATCGCCTCCGTCATGACGAGCCCGAAGGGCTCCGGCCAGTCGATCGGGAACAGGACCGCCTTCGCCCGACGCAGCAGGTCGACCTTCGTCTCATGGTCGACCTCGAGGTGGACCTCCGCATCCCTCGGCAGCGCCGGTCGGACGCGCTCCTCGTACTCCGCGTGCTCCTCCGGGGTGGCGATCTTCACGGCCGACACGAGCCGGTCGCCGCTGCGGCGGCAGGTCTCGACCGCGCGGAGCCACCCCTTCTCCGGCGCGGCGCGTCCGAGGAAGAGCACGAAGTCCTCGCGGCCGTCGCCGAGCGGGTAGCGGTCGAGGTCGATGCCGTTGTGGACGACGCCCGAGTAGCGGAGCTCGTCGTCGGTCCGCCGCTGCGCCTCGCTGATCGCGACGAAGTGCACGCGGTCGAGCACCTGGCGGTAGAGCAGCCGCATCCGTTCCGTGAACGACCCGTGGACCGTGTGGACCGTCGTGACGCCGCTCTGCGCGGCGCCCGCGAGGGCCGCGAACGGCGAGTGGACGTGGAGCACGTCGAACGAGCGCGCGTCGCGGAGCGCGAACATCGAGTGGATCGCGTCGAGCTCGATGTCGTTGATGCGCTCGGGCCCCGGCGCCTCCGGGAAGATCGCGGCGAGGTCGGCCTTCGTGACGGAATCGCCGCTCGCGAAGAGCGTGACCTCGTGGCCGCGCTCGGCGAGGCCGTCGGCGAGGAGCGAGACGACCCACTCGATCCCCCCGTAGCCCCTCGGCGGGACGGCGAGCCAGGGCGGGCAGATCTGCGCGATCCTCACGGGGCACCTCGCTGGGGTCGGGGTCCCGGCATCCCTACCCACGGTCGCGTCCGGTAGACTCCCCCGCACGGGACGTAGCGCAGCTTGGTAGCGCGCAGCGTTCGGGACGCTGAGGTCGCGGGTTCGAATCCCGCCGTCCCGACAGACCTCGAGCACGTTTGACGGTCCTCGGGGCCGTCGGTAGCCTCGCGAAGGCCGCGGACCCGCGGCCGACTCCCCGATGCGGACACGGTTCCCTGCGATGCGGACACGGTTCCCTGCGATCCGGGCACGGCACGCGGCCCGCTGGGCGGTCGCCCTGCTCCTCGTGTGCTCCTTCGTCGCGAGCGCGCTCCCGAGCGCGGCCACGCCGTCGGCCGCCGAGGTCGCGGCGGCGCGCAAACGCCTCGAGGAACTCAACCGCCGCCTCATCGCCGCGGTCGAGGAGTACAACCAGGCCCGGCTCGCGCTCGAGGAGGTCCGCCGCAAGCTCGGCGAGGCGCGGACCGAGCGCACCGACGCGATCCGCGAGGCCGACGCCGCGCGGCGGCAGCTCGGCAGGAACGCGTCGCGCGCCTACCAGTCGATCGGGAGCCAGTTCGCCTCGCTCTTCGACGCCGGCTCGCTCACCGACTTCGCCGACCGGCTCGAGTTCATCGGCAACCTCGCGCAGTCCGACCTCGACACCGCGACCCGCGCGGAGGCGGCGCAGGAGCGCGCGCGACGGGCGGCCGATCGGTTCCGGGAGGCGATCGACGAGCGCCGCGAGGTGCTGCGGCGCCTCGGCGAACGGAAGAAGGAGATCGGGCAGGGCGTCGCCGAGGCGCGCCGCCTCTACGCGACCCTGAACCGCGACTTCCAGGAGACCGTGCGCGGCAGCGGCTCGTACGACACGCGCGCGCCCTCGGTCTCGGACGCGCAGGTGCAGGACGTCCTGAACGCGGCGTTCTCGGTCCGCGGCGTCCGCTACGTCTTCGGCGCGTCGAGCCCGAGCTACGGGTTCGACTGCTCCGGGCTCACGATGTGGGCGTGGTCGCACGCGGGCGTCTCGCTCCCGCACTCGTCGGCCGCGCAGTACGCCGTCCTGCCGCACGTCTCCCGCTCCGAGCTGCGGCCCGGCGACCTCCTCTTCTTCTACTCGCCGATCAGCCACGTCGGGATCTACCTCACCGGCTCGACGATGATCGACGCGAACCACCCGGGCGACGTCGTGAACGTGCGCCCGATCCACTGGGAGAACTTCGTGGGGGCGGCCCGGCCCTAGGGGGTCGGCGGCAGGTCGGCGAGCCGGGCCTCCGCCTGCTCGACGAGGTCGGGGAGGGCGGCGGCGCGCGCCTCCTCGATCGCCCGCTCGAGGAGTTCCCGCGCGGCGCGCGCCGC
>JBJTYK010000009.1:0-5304 GCA_046082745.1 Actinomycetota bacterium
CGACGCGGGGACCCCGGTGACGATCACCGCGCGACCGGCGACGGGGTCGATGGTGGCGTCGTGGTCGATCGTCAACTGCGGGCGGGCGACGACGTGCCAAGTGACGATGTCGCAGGCGCAGACCGTCAGCGTCACGTTCACGAAGCTCATGTACCTGCTCACCGTGAACCGGAGCCTGCTCGGCACCGGTTCCGGGTCGGTCGCCGGGAACGGCATCGACTGCCCGCTCGGCGCCTGCGCCGTCTGGCTCGATCCCGCGACGTCGGTCACGCTGACCCAGGCGGCGGCGGCGGGGTCGGCGTTCACGGGGTGGTCGGGCGGCGGGTGCGGCGGGTCGGGCGCGACCTGCTCCTTCACGATCGGCGTCGACACGACCGTGACCGCGACGTTCGCCTCCCTCGAGAACGTCACGATCGCGAAGGCGGGGCTCGCCACCGGGACCGTCACCTCGAACGTCGGCGGCATCGCCTGCGACCAGACGTGCACGTCGCAGACCGTGCAGATCCCCTACGGGACCCCCGTCACGCTCTCGCAGGCGCCCTTCGGCACCGCGGTCTTCATCGGGTGGTCGATCGGGACCTGCGGCGCCACCTGCCCGTTCACCGTCACCGGCGCGCGCACGGTCACCGCGACGTTCGATCCGCCGAAGTACACCGTGACGGTCACGACCGCATCGGTGGACAGCGGCGCCGGCACGATCTCGTCGAACCCGACGGGCGTCGTCTGCCTCTCGCCCTGCAAGTCCACCTACGCCGGCAGCTTCTACGAGAACACGCCGGTCACGCTCACCGCCGCACCGGCGAGCGGTTCCTACGTCGTGGGGTGGACCGGCGGCTGCGTGTCGTCGACCGCCTCGTGCACCGTCACGATGTCGGAGGCGAAGAACGTGACGGCGACCTTCGGCAAGCCCGTGCTGCGCGTGACGAAGCTGAGCTACGCCGCCGGCGCCGGGTCGATCACGGCCACCTACCAGTCCGGCAACCGCACGGTCACCCTCTTCTCGTGCACGACCAAGCAGAACTGCACCACGACGTCGGGGACGGCACCCACGGTCGGGCAGACGGTCACCGTCACGGTGAATCCGGACACGGGGTCGGCGTTCACCGGGTGGGGCGGCGACTGCGCCACGTTCGGCGCGGCGACGACGTGCACCCTGGTGATGGACACCGCGAAGACGATCACCGCCGCATTCGGCAAGCCGATCCCGGTCGACGTCGCGCTCACGGGGGCGGGGAGCGTCGCGATCTCGTGGGCGGGGGGAAGCCAGGCCTGTTCGAGCACCTGCTCGCTCACGGTGACCGCCGGCTCTACCGTCACCTTCGTCGCGACGGCGTCCGTCGGCTACGCCTTCCTCCAGTGGTCCGGGTCGTGCGCGACGGCCGGCACCGCGACCACCTGCGTGCTCGACACGCTCACCACCAGTGCCTCGGTCACGGCCGAGTTCTGGATCCCGCCGCCCCCGCCTCCCGCCTGACCGTGGGTCCCGTGCGGGACCCGCGAGCGCGCGCTACCATCTGGATATGATTCCGGTTAGAAGCCGCACACGGCGCCTCGCCATCGGCCTCACCGCCGTGCTCGTCGCGGGGCTCCTCGCGACCCCGCCCGCCGCCCTCGCCGCGGACCCGCTGCCCTCCTTCACGGAGCCCCACGTCCCCGGAGTGCTCCTCGTGGGCTTCCGTTCCGGCTCGACGGCCTCGGCCCGGCAGGACGCGCTCCGCGCCGCCGGCGTCGCGACCTCCCGCCAGCTTTCGCCGCTCGCGCCCGATGCTCGCTACGCGCGGCTCGCCTCTGGCGTCGCCGTCGAGCGCGCGGCCGCGGCGCTCCTCGCGAACCCGATCGTCCGCTACGCCGAACCGGACTACCTCGTCTCGACGATCGCGACGTCGGACGACACGCTGTACACGAACGGGAACCTCTGGGGCATGTACGGCGATGCGACGAGCCCCTCGAACGAGTTCGGCAGCCAGGCCGGAGAGGCGTGGGCCGCCGGGGCCATCGGTTCCCGGACGATCTACATCGGCGACATCGACACCGGCATCGACTACACGCACCCCGACCTCGCGGCGAACACGGGCAACCCCAACGAGATCGCCGGCAACGGGACGGACGACGACGGCAACGGCAAGGTGGACGACACCTACGGCTACGACTTCGTGAACGGCGACTCGAACCCGATGGACGACAACAACCATGGCACCCACACCGCCGGGACGATCGGCGCGGTGGGTGGCAACGGTGCTGGGGTGGCCGGTGTGAACTGGCAGGTGCGCATCCTCGCGGGGAAGTTCCTCTCGGCGCAGGGGTCCGGCTCCACCTCGGGCGCCGTGCTGGCCGTGGACTACTTCACCGACCTCAAGGTCAACCGCGGCGTGAACATCGTCGCGACGAACAACTCGTGGGGCGGTGGCGGCTACTCGACCGCGCTCTACGACGCGATCAACCGCGGCGGCGACGCGGGCATCCTGTTCGTCGCGGCGGCGGGGAACAGTTCCTCCAACAACGATGCGGTCGCCAACTACCCGTCCAACTACCAGTGCACGACCGCGTCCCGCGCGTGGGACTGCGTCATCGCGGTCGCCTCGATCACGTCCTCCGGCGGCCGCTCGAGTTTCACGAGCTACGGGCTCACGACGGTCGAGCTCGGCGCCCCCGGCTCGTCCATCTACTCCACGATCCCCGGCGGCGGCTACGCCTCGTTCAGCGGAACCTCGATGGCGACGCCGCACGTCGCGGGCGCCGTGGCTCTCTGCGCGTCGCTCGGGACGTCGTCGGCCTCGACGATCCGCACGATCCTCCTCTCAGCCGTCACCCAGACGCCGTCGCTCGACGGCTTCACCGCGACCGGCGGACGGCTGAACGTCGGCAACATGGTCGGCCCGTGCGGCGGCACGCCCACGACCGGGTCGATCGGCGTCACGGTGAGCGGCACCGGCAGTGGAACCGTCACGTCGAGCCCCTCGGGGATCTCGTGCGCGGTCGGTCAGGTCGGCACGTGCTCGACCTCCAAGAGCGGCCTCGTGACGCTCACGGCCGTCGCGGGCGCGGGGTCGACGTTCACCGGGTGGACGAAGTGTCCGGTCCCGTCGGGGGCGACGTGCACCCTCGTGGTCTCGCAGGCGACCTATTCGATCGGTGCCGCGTTCACGGTCCCGAGCTTCACGCTCTCGCTGTCGATGTCGAAGCCGCCGCGGACGAGTGCCTCGGTCACGCTCTCCGCGCCCAGCACGACCTCGCGGAACTGCACGTCGAGCTGCTCCTACGGGTACACCTCGGGGACCACCGTGACCCTCACCGCCAACCCGGCGACGGGCGCGCGGTTCACCGGGTGGGGCGGCGCGTGCAGCGGAACGGCGCTCACCTGCACCGTCACCATGAGCGCCGCGCGGTCGGTCACCGCGACCTTCAAGAAGTAGCGCCCGATCTCGTGGTCGGCGGTCGGCGACGGCTCGGGGCGAACCCGGCGTCGTCGATAGGATGCCGTCCGTGACGCGGTCCTCGGGTCTCCCGCACGGCATCCTGACGGCCACCCTCGCGCTCCTGCTCGCGTGCGGCGTCGTCGGTGCGCCGGTCCCCGCGCGTGCGGCGGTGCCGACCTTCGAGGACGCGTACCGCCCCGGCGTCGTGCTCGTCGGCTTCCGCCACGCGACGCCGCAGGCGGAGCGCGACCGGGCCCTCCGGGCTGCCGGGGTCGCCCGCTCCGAGCAGCTCTCGCCGCTCGCCGCGGACGCCCGCATCGCTCATCTGGGTCGAGGCGTGGGTGTCCCCGAGGCGATCGCGAGCCTGCTGCAGAACCCGGGCGTGCGCTACGCGGAACCGGACTTCCTCGTCGCGGCCGATGCGACCTCGAACGACACCTACTTCACCAACGGATCGCTCTGGGGCATGTACGGCGACGCCACGAGCCCGACGAACCAGTTCGGGAGCCAGGCGGGCGAGGCCTGGACGGCCGGGGCCACGGGCTCGCGCACCGTCTACATCGGCGACATCGACTCCGGCATCACGTACACCCATCCCGATCTCGCCGGCAACGTGGGGAACCCCAACGAGGTCGCGGGCAACGGCAAGGACGACGACGGCAACGGCAAGGTCGACGACGCGTACGGCTACGACTTCGTGAACGCCGACGCGGATCCCGCCGACGACAACCGCCACGGCACGCACACCGCGGGGACCATCGGCGCCGTCGGCGGCAACGGCGTCGGCGTCGCCGGGGTCACGTGGTACGTGAAGGTCCTCGCCGCGAAGTTCCTCAACTCGAACGCGGGTGGGAGCATCTCGCGCGCCGTCCTCGCCACCGACTACTTCACCGACCTCAAGGTGAACCGCGGCGTCAACATCGTGGCGACCAACAACTCGTGGGGCGGCGGTTCGTTCACCCAGTCACTCCTCGATGCGATCAACCGCGGCGGGAACGCCGGCATCCTCTACATCGCGTCGGCCGGGAACGGCGGTTCCGATGGGGTCGGCGACAGCAACGATGCGACGCCGTACTACCCGGCCAGTTACTCCTGCACGACGGCGTCCCGCGCGTGGGACTGCATCGTCGCGGTCGCCTCGCTGGAGAGCGACGGCTCGCTCTCGTCGTTCTCCAACTACGGCCCCACGAAGGTGGACCTCGCCGCCCCGGGCGGCAACGTCTACTCCACGGTGCTCGCGGGGGGCTACGCCGCCATGAGCGGAACCTCGATGGCGGTGCCGCACGTCACCGGGGCGATCGCCCTCTGCGCCTCGCTCGGGACGACGTCGCCGTCGTCGATCCGCTCGAAGCTGATGGCCTCGACGACGGCGACGTCGTCGGTCGCGGGCAAGACCGTCTCGGGCGGGCGCCTGAACGTCGGGAACCTCGTCGCGCAGTGCGACAACGGTGCCAACCCGCCGCGGCAGCTCTCGGTCACGGTGTCGGGTACCGGTACGGGGACCGTCACCTCGTCGCCCGCGGGCATCGCCTGTTCGACGGGGCAGACGGGCACCTGCTCGATGTCGGCCACCGGCTCGGTGCTCCTCACCGCCGCGGCCGCCGCGGGCTCGACCTTCGGCGGGTGGACCGACTGCCCGGCGGTCTCGGGCGCGACGTGCACGGTCGACCTCACGCAGAACATCTCCGTCACCGCCACGTTCGATCCCGTCCCGCCCCACCAGCTCTCGGTCACGGTGTCGGGTACCGGCACGGGGACCGTCACCTCGTCGCCCGCAGGCATCGCCTGTTCGACGGGGCAGACGGGCACCTGCTCGATGTCGGCCACCGGCTCGGTGCTCCTCACCGCCGCGGCCGCCGCGGGCTCGACCTTCGGCGGGTGGACCGAC
>JBJTYK010000010.1:0-6587 GCA_046082745.1 Actinomycetota bacterium
GCCGACGGCCGCGCGGAGCGCCCCGAGTCCGTCGATCGAGACCTCGACGCTCGCGCCGGGCGCGACGCGTTCCCCGCCCGGCGCGAGCGTCGAGGCGAACGCGTCGCCGGCCGCGAGCGGTTGGAGGGTGGAGGCGCCCGCGACGTCGCGCAGGAGCCGGCTCGCGGCGCCGTTCAGCGGTCGGGCCAGGCGCTCCTCGCCGTCGACCGTGACGCGGACGATCGCCGTCGTGGGGTCGAAGTCGTCGGGCGTCGCGATCCACGGGCCGAGCGCGATCGGCGCGGCGCCCGCGGGCGCGAGGGCCCCGTCGGGACCCACGACCCGCCAGTCGGCGAGGAGGAGGAACCCGAAGACGGCGTCGGGCACGTCCCCGTGTCCGACGCCGTCGAGGTCGCGACGCAGCACGGCGGCGAGGCCCGGTCGGACCTCGAGCGCGCCGGCGCCGGCCGGGAACGCGAGGTCCGCGTCGGGACCGACGAGCGGGCGCTCGGCGACCGGGGCGTCGGGGGAACGGAGCGACCCCGGCACGACGGGGACGACGAGGTGGGCGTCGGCGACGACGAACTCCGGGGCGTCCTCGCGCGCGAGCGCCGCCGCCGCCGCGTGGAGCACCGTCCCGCCGTTGCGGCGGACGAGCGCCTCCGCGGTGGAGGGGAATGCGGGGTGACCGACGAGCGCGGGGAGATCGACCACCTGCAGGTCGAGCAGCGCTCCCAGCGTCCGCCGTCCCCCCCGGAGGAAGGTCACGAACCGCACGGGGGCGCGATGATAGGCCCGACCCGGTCGGGAACCGGTAGCCCGCGCGGCCTTTCCCGGCAGGCGCCGCGGGGCGGGCGAGGCCGGTTCCCCGCGTGCCCGGGACGGCTACGATGGGGCCGTTCCGGGCACGACTCCGAGTACGACTCCGAGGAGGGATCGGTGGCAGACCAGAGCTTCCGCGTCACGTACGCGACGATGTCGGCCGACAACGAGGAGCTCCAGCGGCGCTTCGATGAGGCCGCGGAGCGGGTCCGGGGCGAACTCGGCCGGGAGTACCCCCTCGTCGTGAACGGCGAGGAGCGCCGGACGAAGGAGACCTACGAGGAGCGCTCGCCGATCGACCGCGACCTCGTGATCGGCCGCTACGCGCAGGCCACCGAGCGCGACGTGGCCGACGCCGTCGCCGCCGCGAAGGCCTTCGAGGTCGAATGGGACCGCATCGGCTGGCAGGAGCGGGTCCGCCTGCTCCGCCGCGCCGCCGACCTCATGGAGGAGCGGCTCTTCGACCTCGCCGCGCTCATGTCGTACGAGGTGGGGAAGAACCGGCTCGAGGCGCTCGGCGACGTCCAGGAGACCGCGGAGCTCGTGCGGTGGAACTGCGACGCGATGGAGCAGCACGACGGGTTCCGCACGCCGATGAGCGGCCTCGGCGCGCCCGGCGACTACTACGACGTCCTGCGACCGCACGGCGTGTGGGCGATCATCAGCCCGTTCAACTTCCCCTTCGCGCTGTCGGGCGGCCCGACCTCGGGCGCGCTCGTCGCCGGCAACCCCGTGGTGCTGAAGCCCTCGAACCAGGGCGCGCTCCTCGGCTGGAAGCTCTTCGAGTGCCTGCGCGACGCGGGCGTCCCCGCGGGCGCGTTCCACTTCCTCTCCGGCGGCGGGGCGACGGCGGGCGAGCCGCTCTGGCGGCACCCGGACGTCGACGGCGTGCTCTTCACCGGCTCGTACGAGGTCGGGATGAAGATCTACCGCGACTTCGCGAAGGGCTACCCGAAGCCGGCGATCTGCGAGATGGGTGGGAAGAACCCCGCGATCGTCACGCGCAACGCCGACCTCGACGTCGCGACCGACGGGGTCATGCGGTCCGCCTTCGGCTTCGGCGGGCAGAAGTGCTCGGCCTGCTCGCGCGTCTACGTCGAGCGCGGCGTCTACGACGAGTTCCTCCGGCTCCTCACCGAGAAGACCGAGAAGATCCCGGTCGGCGACCCGCTGCGACGCGACGTCTACCTCGGCCCGGTCATCAACGACCGCGCGGTCGAGACCTACGAGGCCGCGGTCGCCGAGGCGCGCGCGAAGGGCCGCGTCCTGACCGGCGGCGAGCGGCTCACCGAGGGCGACCTCGGCCGCGGGCTCTTCGTCCGGCCGACCGTGGTCGAGGCCCCCGAGGACGCCTCGTTCTGGCGCAAGGAGCTCTTCGTGCCGTTCGTCGCGGTCGCGCCCTTCGACGACCTCGACGACGCGATCGCGCGCGCGAACGACTCCGACTACGGGCTCACCGCCGGGTTCTTCTCGCGGGACCAGGGCGAGATCGACCGTTGGCTCTCCCGGATCGAGGCGGGCGTCGTCTACGTGAACCGCCGCGCGGGCGCGACGACCGGCGCGTGGCCGGGCGTCCAGCCGTTCGGCGGCTGGAAGGGGTCGGGGACGAGCGGGAAGTCCGGCGGCGGTCCGTACTACGTCACGCAGTTCCTCCGCGAGCAGTCGCGGACGGTGATCGCGGGATGAGGGCCGAGGTCTCGCTCGGCGAACTCGCGGAGGCCGCGGCGCCCGACCTCGTGACCGAGGTCCCGGGACCGCGTACCCGGGAGCTCGTCGAGCGCGACCGGCGGTTCACGAGCCCGTCCCTTCCCCGCGCGTACGCGTTCGCGCCGGCGCGCGGCTCCGGCTGCGTCGTCGAGGACCTCGACGGCAACCGCTTCCTCGACCTGAACGCCGGCATCGCGGTCACCGCGACCGGCCACTGCCACCCGGAGGTCGTGGGCGCGATCCAGCGGCAGTCCGAGCAGCTCCTCCACTACTCGGCGAGCGACTTCTTCCTGCCGATCTACTCGGAGGTCTGCGAGCGGCTCGACGGGCTCGCCCCGATGTCGCACGCGACCCGGACGTTCCTATCGAACTCCGGCACGGAGGCCGTGGAGGCCGGCATCAAGCTCGCGCGGTTCGCGACCGGTCGGCCCTACATCATCGGGATGTTCCAGTCGTTCCACGGCCGCTCGTACGGGAGCCTCTCGCTCACCGCGAGCAAGGCGAAGTACCGGACCGGGTTCGGGCCGCTCCTGCCCGGCATCCACCACTCGTTCTTCGGCGACTTCGACTACCTCGAGCAGGTCCTCTTCCGGCGGATCGTGGACCCCTCGGAGGTCGCGGCGATCATCCTCGAACCCGTCCTCGGCGAGGGCGGGTACGTGTTCCCGCCCGACGGGTGGTTCCGCTACCTCCGCGACCTCTGCGACCGCCACGGCATCCTCCTCGTCGACGACGAGGTGCAGTCGGGGGTCGGGCGGACCGGGAGGATGTGGGCGATCGAGCACGAGGGCGTCGAGCCCGACGTCGTGCTCTTCGGCAAGGGCATCGCGAGCGGGATGCCGCTCGGCGGGATGACGGCGCGCGCCGACCTCATGACGTGGGGCGTCGGCGCGCACGGCTCGACGTACGGCGGCAACCCCGTCTCGTGCGCCGCCGCGCTCGCGACCCTCGATCTCGTCGAGGGCTCGCTCATGCGCAACGCCGCCGAGGTTGGCGAGCGCTTCCTCGAGGGGCTCCGCGGGGTCGCCGCGCGCCACCCGGAGACGATCCGCGAGGTCCGCGGGCGCGGGCTCATGATCGGCCTCGGGATGCGCGACCACGACACGTCGGTCGCCTTCGAGCACGCGGCCTTCCGGCGCGGCGCGCTCGTCCTGTCGTGCGGCGACGACGCGGTGCGCATGGCGCCGCCGCTCGTGATGCGTCCCGACCAGGTCGACGTCGCGCTCGGCGTCATCGAGGAGACCGTCGCCGAGGTCGCCGGGGCCTGAACCCATGGGCGAGTCGAAGGTCGCGACGATGCGCGACGCCGTCGCGGACCTCGTCCGCGACGGCGACACCGTGGCGATCGAGGGGTTCACCCACCTGATCTGCTTCGCGGCGGGCCACGAGATCATCCGCCAGGGCCGCCGCGACCTCACGCTCGCGCACCTCACGCCCGACGTCGTCTACGACCAGATGATCGCGGCGGGGGTCGCGTCGAAGCTCGTGTTCTCGTGGCTCGGGAACCCCGGCGTCGGATCGCTCCACGCGATCCGCCGCCGGATCGAGTCCGCCGACCCCGCGCCGCTCGCGATCGAGGAGTACAGCCACTTCGGGATGGTCTGCCGCTACACCGCCGCCGCCGCGAACCTGCCGTTCTTCCCGATGCGGAGCTACTACGAGAGCGACATCCCGGCGGCGAACGGACGGATCGTGCCGATGACGTCGCCCTACGACGGGACCGAGGTCTTCGTCGTGCCGCCGCTGCGCCCCGACGTCACGATCGTCGCCGCGCAGCGGGCCGACCGCGACGGCAACGCGCAGGTCTGGGGGCTCCTCGGCTGCAAGAAGGAGGCGGCCTTCGCCGCCGATCGCGTGATCGTGGTGTGCGAGGAACTCGTCGACGGGTCGGTGATCCGTTCCGACCCGAACCGCACTCTCGTGCCGGGCCTCATCGTCGACGCGGTCGTCGTCGAGCCGTTCTCCTGCCACCCGTCGTACGCCCAGGGCTACTACGACCGCGACAACCGCTTCTACGTCGCGTGGGACGAGATCTCGCGCGACCCCGCCCGGCTCGACGCCTGGCTCCGGGAGTGGGTGCACGACCTCGGCTCGCACCGCGACTACGTCGACAAGTTCGGGGTCGCGGCCCGCGAGGCGCTGCGCCCCGCGCCGGCGCCGTCCGGGGTCGTCGACTACGGGGAGTACGCGTGAGCGGCTGGACGCCCTCGGAGATGATGATCGTCGCGAGCGCGCGGCAGCTCGCGGGCGAGCGGGTGTGCTTCGTGGGCATCGGCCTGCCGAACATCGTCTGCAACCTCGCGCTGCGCACCGTCGCGCCCGACCTCGACCTCGTCTACGAATCCGGCGTGTTCGGCGCGGCGCCGAAGCGGCTGCCGCTGTCGATCGGCGACCCGACGCTCGTGACGGGCTCGACCGCGGTCACCTCGATGTTCGAGCTCTTCGCGTTCTACCTCCAGGCGGGGCTCGTCGACGTCGGGTTCCTCGGCGCGGCGCAGATCGACCGGTTCGGGAACATCAACTCGACCGTGATCGGCGACTACGGCACGCCGAAGGTGCGGCTCCCCGGGTCCGGCGGCGCGGTCGAGATCGCGATCAACGCCCGGAAGGTCTTCGTGATCATGCGGCAGGGGACGCGATCGTTCGTCGAGCGGCTCGACTTCCGGACCTCGCCGGGACACTCGGGCGACCCCGCGCACGACGCGGAGCGCGGCTGGTGGGGCAACGGTCCGTCGTCGGTCGTCACCGACCTCGGCCAGTACCGCTTCGACGACGCGACGGGGGAGATGACGCTCACGCACCTGCACCCCGGCGTCTCGCTCGACGACGTCCGCGCGGCGATGGCGTGGGAGCCGCGGGTCGCCCCCGACCTCGGGGAGACCCCAGCGCCGACCGCCGAGGAGCTCCGCCTGATCCGCGAGGAGCTCGATCCGCAGGGGATCGCGTCGCGATGACCCACGTCTTCCGCCGCGTGCGCTCGCGCGACCTCCCGGTCGCCGCGCAGGCCCACGGCGCGTGGATCGTCGACGCGGAGGGTCGCCGCTACCTCGACGCGGCCGGCGGCGCGATCGTCGTGAACGTCGGCCACGGCGACCCCGCCCTCGTCGCGGCGATGGGGGAGCAGGCCGCGCGCGTCGACTACGTCCACGGGACCGCGTTCACGACCGAGGCCCTCGAGGGCTACGCCGACGAGCTCGCCCCGTTCCTGCCGATCGACGACCCGAGCATCTACCCGGTCTCCGGCGGGAGCGAGGCCGTCGAGACCGCGCTGAAGATGGCGCGCGCCTACCACCTCGCCCGCGGCGAGGCGGACCGCGACGTCGTCGTCGCGCGCCTCGGCTCGTACCACGGGAACACCGTCGGGGCGCTCGACGCGAGCGGGAAGGAACCGCTCCGCGCGCCGTACGCGTCGTGGCTCGGACGCACCCGGCACGTCTCCGCGGCCTACGAGTACCGCTGCGCGCTCCCCGGGCACCCGGCCGGTTGCGGCGTGGCGCTCGCCGACGAACTCGACCGGACGATCCGCGAGGTCGGCCCGTCGCGCGTCGCGGCGTTCATCGCCGAACCCGTGGCTGGCGCGACCCTCGCGGGCGCCGTGCCGCCAGCCGACTACTGGCCGGCCGTCGCGGAGGTCTGCCGGCGGCACGGCGTCCTCCTCGTCGCCGACGAGGTCATGACCGGCTTCGGCCGCACCGGGCGCTGGTTCGGCATCGAGCACTGGGACGTCCGCCCCGACCTCCTCACGTGCGCGAAGGGTTCGACGAGCGGCGTGTTCCCGTTCGGCTTCGCCGCGGCGAGCCGTGCGGTCGTCGACGCGATCGGGCCGTCGGGGTTCGTCCACGGGTTCACGTTCAGCCACTCGGCGGTGGGGTCGGCGGTCGCCCGCGAGGTCCTCCGGATTCTCCGCGAGGAGGATCTCGTGACCGCCTCGGCGGCGAAGGGCGAGCAGCTCCGGGCGCTCCTCGCCGAGCGGCTCGGCGAGCATCCGCACGTCGGCGAGATCCGCGGCCGGGGGCTCATGGTCGGGCTCGAGATCGTGGCCGACCGGGCCACGACGACGGCGTTCCCGAGGGCCGAGC
>JBJTYK010000011.1:0-19575 GCA_046082745.1 Actinomycetota bacterium
CCCCCCCCCCCCCCCCCCCCCCGACGACGTGCTCTGGCGGGTCGACGGAGGCGGCGATGGGCCGCTGGTCGGCGCGCTCCTCTCCACACCCGAGCTCCGCGTCGAGACGTGCGAGCTCCGCCCCGGGATCCGAACGGCGACCCGGTCCTCGGCGGGCGACATCGGGCTGTACGTCCGCGAAGGGGAGCTCACGGTCGACCTCCCGTCCGCTCCCCGCCGGCCCGTCTCCGTGCTCCGACCCGGCGACGGCTACTTCCTCCCTGCCGGGACCCCCTATCGCCTCGCGAACGACGGTGCGGTCGCGGCACGGTGGTGCATGGGGACCGCGCCCGGCGTCGCGTGACGGGCGTCACACCGTTCACCCGGCGGGCGTCACTCCGGCCACTGTGACGTTCCTTCCGCCGATTAGCCGTCCGTTAGAAGCCGTGCCTGCGTAGGCACGGGCCGTCCGGCGGCACGGCCGCGTCCTGCCACCATCGACCCGTACGCGACGGGAGCGCCGAACGCCTCCCGCACCACCGACGGGACAAGGAGACGAACGGATGCGACGCCTCACCGCCCTCTCGCTCACGATCCTCGCGCTGGCGGCCCTCGGGCCGTCGGTCGCCGCGACCGCCGACACGACGGCCTCCCGGGCCGTGCAGGTCCAGGGGGTCGTCCGCCTCTGGCACGGGGACGAGCTCCCCGCCCCCACGCAGGAAGGGGTGCTCCTCGACACCGGGAACCGGACGATCCCGCTCGCCCTGCCGCTCGCGCAGGCCGCGGCCTTCGCCGGCGCGACCGTCCGCGCGACGGGCGTCTACCAGGCCGAGACCCTCGTCCCGACCCGTCCGCTCGAGGTCGTGGCCGCCGCCGGCGGCACGACGTCGTCGGGGACGACCTCGACCGCCCTCGTCGCGGGCACCGCGGTGAAGCAGGTCGCGGTGATCCTCATCAACTTCTCGAACAACGCCTCGCAGCCGTGGACGCCCGCCGCCGCCGAGAACGTGGTCCTCGACGCGAACCTCGACAACCCGAACTCGATCCGCGCGCACTACGAGGAGACCTCCGACGGCGCGATCACGCTCGCCGGCGGGGTCTTCGGCTGGTACACGATCGCCGCGACCGACGCGAACTGCGCGTACGGCACGTGGGCGTCGCAGGCGCGCACCGCGGCGTACTCGGACGCCCTCGCGGCGGGACTCGACCTGAACTCGACCTCCGTCTACAAGGTCTACGCCTTCCCGAACACCTCGTGCACGTGGGCGGGGCTCGGCGAGCTCCCCGGCGACGAGTCGTGGACCGACGGCTACATGGACCTGCGCGTCATCGCCCACGAGCTCGGGCACAACTTCGGCGTCCACCACGCGGCGTCGCTCGCGTGCAGCGCGACGAGCGGCCGCGTGCCGGTCACGGCGCGCGAGGCGGACGACTGCTCGTACTCCGAGTACGGCGACCCCTACGACATCATGGGCGCCTCGAGCTGGAAGACCCGCCACGCCTGGTTCCGCTCGCAGCTCGGCTACCCGATGGCGACGACCGTCGTGACCCCGACGACCACGATGGACCAGACGTACTCGCTCACCCAGCTCGAGCCGGAGAGCGACCTCGCGGCCGTGCGGCTCCTCCGCATCGCGCGCGGCACCTCGACCCCCTCGTACCTCGACGTCGAGTTCCGCGGGGCGAAGGCGCCGTTCGACAACTTCTCCGCGACCGACCCGATGGTCACCGGCGTCACGGTCCGCATCGGCTGGTCGAACGCGTACCGCGCACAGTCGAAGCTCCTCGATGCCACCTCGACGGCGACGTTCGCCGACGCGGCGATCCAGCCGGGCCAGAGCCTCTGGGACCCGGTCGCCGGCGTGCGCATCACGCTCGTCTCGGTGAACGCCGGCGTCGCCACGGTCCGCGTCCAGGGCGAGCCCGACACGGCCGCGCCCTCGGCGGTCTCCGGCCTCGGTGCCGTGACCGACACCACGCCGCGGAACGTCCTCACGTGGGGCGCCTCGACCGACGACCACGCGGTCGCGGGCTACGAGGTGAAGCGCAACGGCACGCGGTGCGCGATCGTCCGCACGACGAGCGCGACCGACACGGGCGCCTGGACCTCCTGCCCCGGCCTCACCGGCGGCGCCCTCTACACGTACACGGTGACGCCGTACGACACCGCCGGGAAGTTCGGTGCCCCGACCTCCGTCGACATCGTCGCCGGCTCGCCGGACACGACTCCCCCGACCGATCCGGGCACCCCGGTCCAGACCGGCGCGACCGCGTCCTCGGTCTCGATCTCGTGGACGGGCTCGACCGACGAGGTCGGCATCGGCGGCTACCAGGTCCTGCGCGACGGCGTCGTCGTCGCCACCACGACCGGCACCGGGACGACCTGGACCGACACGTCGGCCGGGCTCGCCCCCGGCACGTCGTACACGTACTCCGTGAAGGCCCGCGACCTCTCGTACAACTGGAGCGCGGAGTCCGCGGGCGGCTCGGCGGCGACCGCGAACGCGCCGCTCGCGCCGGACAAGGTCTCGATCTCCGCGGTCCTCGGACGCGTCACGGTCTCGTGGAGCGCGGGGACCGACGCCCTCGCCTACGAGGTCGTCCGGGAGTTCTACGACAAGCGCAAGGGCTGGGTCTCGACGACGCTCACGACGAGCACGACGTCGCTCAGCCTCACCGACACGGTGAACAAGGCCGGCAGGTACCGCTACCGCGTCCGCTCGAAGAGCGGCACGGTCGTGAGCACCTACACCTACTCCGCAGAGGTGTCCGTCACCCTGCGGTGACCCCGAGTACCGCCTCCTCCATCGGGGTTCCCCCGACGGGCGCCGCGCTCCGCGCTGCGCCCGTCGCCATTCCCGGGTCGGGCGGCGGCGCGGTCAGGTCTCGCACCCGATCCCGTCGCCGTCGGAGTCGAAGCGGTGCGGATCCGGGGAGCGCACGACGAAGTTCCGGAACGTGACGTCGGGGCAGTCGAGGTCGGGCGGGGGCGGCGGGATGCAGACGCCGGGGTACGCGGGATCGCAGCCGCCGCCCCCGCCTCCGCCGCCCCCGCCCGACGTGGTCGTCGTCCCGGTGTCGCGGGGAGCGAGCGGCGGGAGCGTCAAGAGCCGCTGCCCGCACGTCCCCGCGAGGATCCCCCGCAGCGCCGACCGCTCCGCGGTGTCGACGGCGAGGCGCCAGCGGTACTTCACCGCCATCCAGCGGATCGCGTAGGCGCACCGCACGGATCGCAGCGGCGGGAGCCACTGGGCCGGATCCCCGTCGGACTTCGCGGCGTTCACCTCGTCGGTCACCGCGTTCAGGGACCACGCGTACCCGAGGTCGTTCGCGTAGCGCTCGCGTTGGAGCGACGACCAGTTCCGCGCCCCCGACCCCCATGCTTCGGCGAGCGGCACCTGGTGGTCGATGTCGACGTCGCCCGCGTCGGTCCACGTCCGTCCGTCGAGCCACGATGTCCAGCGTCCGGTGCGGACCGTGCACGACGAGGACGACCGGGTGATCGTCGCGCGGGCCTCGGCCTGGAGCACCTCGGCCCGCGTGTCGCAGCCGTCGCGATCGGCGTCGGTCCAGTGCCGGAATCGGTCGCGGTCGTAGCTCGCGTTCGCCTCGGCGCGGACCGGGAGCCGATCGAGGAGCGACGTCGCCGTGAGCGTCGTCGCGGTTCCGATCGCCGGCGCGAGGACCGCCGCGGCGAGCAGGAGGCCGAGGAGGAGCGCCGGGGCGGATCGAGGGCGGACGCCCCGCACCGCGCTACACCTGATCGGACAGGTGGAGCCGTCCGCGCGGACGTGCGCGGTCGATCCAGAGGAACACGAACCCGAGGAAGAGCGCGAAGAGGATGATCTCCCCCACGGTCGTGAGCACCGAGGCAAGCCCGTACTCGGTGACGTCGAGGAACGTGTACGGCCACAGGCCGATGAAGGCGGCCGAGCGCAGGAACGTCCACCCGAGCCACGCGAGCGGGAGGACGAGCGCGAGGAGCACCGTCCGCCACGTGATCCACCCGCGGGGTCCGAAGACGATCCAGGCGATGACCGCGACGACCGGCCCCCACGCGTGCTCGATCGCGTCGGTGACGACCTGGAGCCCCTGGAGCGGCACGAGGCCGCGCAGGAGCACCTGGAAGATGATGCACGTCACCGACACCATGAGGAGCGCGTCGGTGAGGAGCACGCGGTTGCGCATCGTCGGCGCGAAGCGACCGCGGGCGAGCTGCGTGAAGACGATCGCGAGGAGGATGCTGCTCCAGATCGTGAACCACGAGAAGAAGTCGACGACGCGGTCGAACGTCGAGACGTCCGTGTAGCCGATGAGGTGCGGGTTGCGCTCGAGCGACGGGTAGACGTGGAAGAGCGTCAGGACGAGCCCGAGCGACAGCGAGAACCAGTACGCGCCCGCGATGGCGCCGAAGACGCGTCGGGCGGTGGGGGTGATGGGGGTCGCTTCCTGCATCCCGCGCACCCTACGCCGGGCCGGGGGCCCGGGCAAGCCGCTCAGGGCGACTCCGAGAGGTGCTCGTGGACGCCCATCCAGCGGCCGTCCACCTTCCGCAGCACGATCGTCTCGCGCTCGTCGAGGACCTGCGGTCGTCCACCGACCTCGACGTGGGTGACGACGTGGTGCGTGACGACCGCGACGTCACCGTGGAGCTGGACCTCGGTATCCGTCGTCTCGCAGGAGCGGATCCGGAACCCGTCCTCGGCGACCCACCGCGCGTACTCGTCGCGGTAGGCCTGCACGGACGGCATCCGCCGCGCCGTCGTGTGGAACAGGAAGCTGCAGTCGGGCGTGAAGCGCGCGAAGTAGTCGTCCATGCGCTCCTCGCCGAAGGCGGCGATGATGCCCGCCACCGCCGCGCGGACGTCCTGCTCGTCGCCCACGTCAGACCTCCTCGGGGAGGTCGTACCACTGGACGCGCTCCCCGACCTTCGCGCGCATCTTCCAGCGAAGGCTCTTCGTCGCCGCCACCATCGCGTCGGCGAGCATCTCGAGGCGCTGGCCGACGAGGCCGGCGAGCCCCGGCTCGAGCTTCGCGCGGGCGAAGTCGCGGAGCTTCCCGAGGTTGATCTCGACCGTCCGGTGGAACCCCCAGTCGTCGGCGAGCGGCTCGACGAAGCGGTCGACGTCGAACCCGCCGTCGCCGGGGTGGAGGTCGAGGAGGAACGCGGCCGCGTCGGCGAGGTCCTTGTCCTCGATCTGGACGATCTGGAGCTTCGACAGGAGGAGGTCCGCCGGCGCGATCGTGAGCGGGTGGCGGTCGAGACCGCTCGCGACGTCGATCCGGTGGCACATGACGAACTCCCCCACGAGGACGTCGACGGGGAACCCCTCCGGCGAGGAGAAGATGAGCCGCCGCGCACCGTGGAGCGCGTTGAAGTGCTTGTTCGGGATGAACCCGAGCCCCTCGAGGACCTTCGACGTCGCGCCGCTCGCCTTCGGCGGGACGACGACGTCGAAGTCCTTGTACGAGCGGGCGAGCGCGCCCTCGCGGGCCGACTGGACGAGCGCGTAGAACGCGAGTCCGCCGACGAGGCGCATCGGGACGTCGACGAGGTCGGCGGCCGCGATCGCCTCCCTCGCGAGGCCGATGAGCTCCTCCGGCGGACGGGTGGGGGGCGGGGCGCTCGCGCTCATGTGCCGTGCAGGCTACACGTCCCGCGCGAGCGCCCCGCCCCCGTCACCGCGTTCCCCTACTCGACCGGGATCTCGCGGAACGTGGAATCGAGGTCCACGCCGCGGCCCTTCTGGACGACCTTCGCGATCGCGTAGATCACCCAGCCCGACAGGAAGATGCCGATGTTCAGCAGGAGCATGGTGAAGCCCTTCGTCCCCGTCTCGAGCGACAGACCCGAGTACGGGTCCTTCAGGTACACCCACGCCATCACGAGGCACGCGACGAGCGAGAGCGTGCCCGCGATGCGGATGTGGGGGATCCCCGCGAAGCGCCCGTTCACCGGCGAGCCCTCGAAGAGGTCGCGCTGGCGGGACGGGAGCATGATCGCCGCGATCGACACGACGATGAACGAGAGGATGAACCCGAAGATGCCGACGAGCGTCGTGAGCGGGGAGTCCGGCCGCGTGTAGAGCCAGAGCGCGGCGATCGAACCGATCCCCATCGTCACGAGCGCGTTCACCGGCGTGTGGGTCTTCTCGTTCACCTTCCCGAACCACGACGGCATCGTCCCGTCGATCCCGTACGCGAGGAGGTTGCGCGACGCGTTCGCGATCTGCCCGGGCAGCCACGTGTAGCTCCAGAAGATGAAGCCGAGGCCGACGACGAACGCGAGCGCGAGGTTGCCGCTCGCGTACGAGACGAGCTCCGTGTACGTCGGGGCGGTCGCGAAGCCGACCGTCGCCCCGGCGTCCCACGAGACAGCGCCCATCCAGTCGATCCCGACGACCTTCCCGAGGCCGGCGACGATGAGCATACCGACGCCCACCGAGAACACCGCGGAGATCGGCATCGACCAGAGCTGGACCCGCCCGGGCCGCTTCACCTCGCCGCCGATGTAGGCGGATGACTGGTTGAAGACGAGCTCGAGGTAGATCCAGGTCATCGGGATGAGCGACCAGTACCAGCTGAACGGCGCGGTCGCGTACCCGCCCTCGGTGGCCGACGCGAGCACGGAGTCGTAGACGCCCGACCCGAGCCGCGCCTCGAGGCCCGCCCGGAACGCGTCGGTGCCCGTGAACAGGAGCAGGCCGACCGTGAGGAGGGTGCCGATCATCGCGATCGCGAAGAGCACGTTCTGGATCTTGAAGTACGTGTTCAGCCCGAACGCGAACACGGACACGATCGCGACGATGAGCACGGTCCCGCACAGGAACACGTTCGTCGGCTCCGACAGGCTGTTGCCGAGGTCGACGAGACCGGCGTTGCCGGAGATGACCCCGAGCGCCCGGAAGAACGGCGTGAGGCCGAAGTACGCGAAGAACGCCGACGGCACGCCACCGTAGAGCACCCACCATACGGTGTTGTTCCAGCTCGACATCATGCCGAGCGCCGGCCCGAGGATCCGGCTCACGTACACGTAGTCGCCGCCCGACCGCGGCATCGCCGCGGAGAGCATCGCGAACGTGAACGAGGTCGGCAGCACGAGCAGGAGCCCGAGGAGGAACGACGCCTGCACGTTCGCCCCCGGGTAGGTCGGGATCACGAGCACCGCGAACAACGTCATGAGCCCGATGCTCACGAAGTTGATGTTGTAGACGAGCACGCTCCACGGACTCCCCTCGCGGACGAGGCCCGTGGCTTGCCGCGCGTACACGCCGGATGCGCCCTGTTGCGACATCCTTCCTCCTTACCTGCCTCCGACCGCCGCGATCTCGCCGGCGGTCGCCATCCAGATGCCGGGACGTCCGGCGATCCGGTCCAGCAGGTCGCCGAGCGCGCGGGCGCGCGCGGGGCGACCCGAGACGAAGGGGTGCATGACGAGGACCGCGACCCCTCCCTCCGCTTCGTAAGCCTCCACCTCTTCCCACCACGTTTCCACGACCTCGGAGGGGCGCATGATCGTCCCCGAGCCGGTCACGTCGGGCCAGTACGCGTAGCGCTCCCAGTCGTCGAGGGCCCAGGAGACCGGCACCTCGGCCACCGGGCCGGAGGGCGTCTCGACGACGTAGGGCACGTCCCGGTCGAACAGGCTCGAGTCGTAGGCGAGCCCGTACTCCGCGAGCAGGCCGAGCGTCCGGTCCGTCGTCTCCCACCACGGGGCGCGGTAGCCGGTCGGCACGACGCCGTGGCGGGCGAGCGCCTCGAGCCCGCGTTCGAGCTCCTCGCGCTCCTCGGCCTCGGTCGAGCCGACGAGGTTCCGATGGAGGTAGCCGTGGTGCGCGACCTCGTGGCCCGCCTCGAGGATCGCCTGCACGGCCTCCGGGAAGCGGTCCGCGCTGTGACCCGGGACGAAGAACGTCGCCCGCACCGAGCGTTCGGCGAGGATGCGGAGCAGCCGCGGCACGCCGGTCAGCGGCCCGTACCGCTGGTGGGTGCCGAGCGACGGGCGCGCGTCGAGATCGAGACCCGCGGCGAGCATCACGGACTCCGCGTCGAGGTCGAAGGTCACGGCGACCGCCGCGCGCTTGCCCGCCGGCCAGTCGACGCGGGGTTCCACGGCGGCGCTCATCCCGACACGAACCGCTGCGAGCGGAGCTTCCCGCCGTCGTAGGACAGGAGGGTGCCCTGGAGGATGCCGTCCTGGTACGTCGAGCCCGGGTTGCAGATCGTCGTCTTCCCGATCCTCGCCGTGCCGCGCGCCTCGTGGATGTGCCCGACGAGCGCGAGGAGCGGCTGCACCTCCTCGATCACGGTGCGCACCGCGTGGCTGCCGACGGGGACCTGGATCGGCTCGCCGCCCGCGGTCTCGATCCGCATGTCGGGCGTGAGCTTGAACGCGCGGTCGACGAGCGAGTCGTACGGCGGGTTGTGGAGGTTGAACAGGACCGGCGCGCCCGGCGTCGTCTCGCGCACGAGCGCACGCAGCTTGCGTTCCATCTCCTCCTCGGAGATCTCGCGCGGCGAACTCCACGGCGTCGGCGTCGAGTAGCCGAGCGACACGACCTCGAACGGGCCGAACCCGACGACGCGCTCCTCCGCCTGCTCGAGCCACGACGCCTCGGCGAGCAGGCGCTTCACCATCGGCGGGTCGTCGTTGCCGGGCATGACGAGGCAGGGGATGCCCGCCTCCTTGAGCCGCTCGTCGGCCATCGCGATCCAGCGGCGCAGCGAATCGCCGATCACCGCCTCGAACGCCGCGTCGAGATGCTCGCCGCCCTCGGCGAGGAGGTCGGCCTCCTCCGGCGAGCAGCGGTAGCCGTAGAGGCCCTGGACCCGCAGGCGCGCCTCGAGGTCCGCGACCGCGGCGGCGTCCTCGAGCGTGAGGTCCTTCCCGAAGAACGTCGCGTGCGCCGTGCCGCCGGGGCCGTCGACGATCGGGACGAGCCCCTTGCCGGCGACGTCGCCGCCGAGGATGACCGCCTGCACCCCGTAGAACGAGCCCGCCTTCAGGAACTTCTTGAAGCAGTGCTCGGACCCGTGGACGTCGGTCGCGAAGTAGAAGGTGAACGGTGCCATCCCGTGGGCCGGATTGTGTGCCTCGCGGTGCGGGCGCGCAAACCGGCGCCGGGCCTCAGTCGTAGACGGGCTGCCCCGCAGCGAACCGCGGGTTCCAGAACTCCGGGTCGTGCCCGGGCCAGACCTGGATGCCCTCCCGCCGGTCGAGGTCGTGGAGCCGGTCGATCGAGGCCTGCGCCGCGGGCTCGAGGTCGGGGCTCGTCGTCGTGCCGCACGCGATGCGCTCCTCGATGTTGCGACGCAGGTCCGCCGCGTCGCAGGCGAGGATCACCGTGCCGGTCCGCTCGAGCTCCACCGCGACGGACGTGTGGCCGGGGGTGTGCCCGCGCGTCGGGACGAGCGTGAGCCCCTCCGCGAGCTCGGTGTCGTCGTCGCCCGCGAAGGGCGACCAGTCGAGTCCCGGCCGGTCGTAGTCGGTCCGGAAGTAGGCGTCCTTCAGGGTCGCGCGACCCATCCCGAACTCGAGCTCGGCCTCCTGGATGACGATCGGCGGACCGCCTTCGAGGAGCCGGAGTCCGCCGGTGTGATCGCAGTGGAGGTGCGAGATCACGCACGCGGCGAGGTCGTCCCAGTCGAGCCCGATCGCCGCGATCTGGTCGCGGAGCGGGTCCCCGGACGGGATGAGGCCCGTGTAGCACGGGATCACGTAGTGGGCCGCGCGGGCCGCGTCGTCGCGGATCGTGTCGACGTTGAACCCGGTGTCGACGAGGACCCATCCCTCGTCGAAGACGACCGCGGCGCCCGTGACCGGTTCGAGCAGGTACGTGTCGGGGGAACCGCCGCGGACCGAGACCGCCTCCGTGATCGGCTCCCAACCGAAGCGGAGGGGGAAGAGGCGGCGCGGCCGACCACGGAGCGGTCCCGTGCGCACGCCGCCTCCTCCCGATGCCTCCGTCCCTAGCCCCCCAAGGCGATGAGCCCGAAGTCGATGGTCCAGGGGATCGCCGGCCGCGCCGCGAGTCCGGTGAGCCCCGAGCGGTAGACGATGACGTCCTGGACGTCGGCGAGCGGGTAGAACCCGCCGTCGTCGAACAGCAGCTGCGCGCCCTGGAGGTAGAGCGCGTTGCGCTCGGCGACGTCGGTCACCCCGTACGCCTGACCGAAGAGGTCATCCGCGGCCGGGTTCGAGTACTGGAAGAGATTCAGCGGACCACCCGTCTGGTAGAAGAGGAAGGTCTGCGTCGACGGGTGCGCGGAGTCGGGGTTGTTCTGCGCGATGACGATCGTCGGTCCGGACGCCGGGTCCGACGGGAACGCCGTCACCTGGTCCTGCGGGAGCGGGCGGGCCGTGGCCTCGATCCCCGCCGCCGTGAGCTGCGCGACGAGCAGATCCGCGACGCGCTGCTGGACCGCCGCCTCCTCCGCCGTGTACACGATGTCGATCGGCGGCACGGCAACGTCCGCGTAGTCGTCGAGCGACGGCCAGGCCGCGGGGGTCGCGGGGTCGATCATGGCCTTCGGGAACAGCGAGCGCGCGGGCTCGGCGAACCCGTTGAACGCGTCGGCGACCCAGGCGCTCGGGTCGATCGCCGCCATGACCTTCAGGCGCTGCTCCGTCGTCTCGAGCTGCGTCGGGTTCACGTAGGCCATCTCGAGCCCGAGGTCGTTGTACGTGAAGACCTCGAGGCCGTCGGGCAGCGAGCCGAGCTGGTCGAACGGGTAGCCGTGGAGCACCATGTCGAGGTCCCCGCTCTGGACCTGGAGCACCTGCTGGCCGATGTCCGGGATGATCCGGATGTCGATCGTCGCGAAGTACGGCGCCGGTCCCCAGTAGTCGTCGAAGCGCTCGAGCACGTAGCCCTGCCCGCGCTCGAAGCTCGCGAGCCGGAACGGCCCCGTACCGTCGGCGTTCTCGTTCAGGTACGTCCGGGCGTTGTCGTCGCCGGCGTTCGCGACGAGCGCGTCGGGACCGATCACCTTCGGCCCCCACGGGCTCGAGAGGTTGTCGAGGAAGGCCGGGTCGGGACCGTTCAGGACGATGACGAACGTGTCGTCGTCGGGCGCGGACATCTCCGCGACGCCGTACGCGAGGAAGTAGCTGAGGATGAGCCCCTCGTCGGAACGACGACGCTCGAAGGCGTCGAGGACGGTCTGCGCGGTCATCGGGCTCCCGTCGTGGAACACGACGCCGTCGCGCAGGTCGAACGTGTACGTGAGGCCGTCGTCGGACACCGTCCAGGACTCCGCGAGGACCCCCTCGATGTCCGTCGTGCCCGGCGCGTACCCGACGAGCCCCTGGTAGACGGCGGCGATCGCGCCGAGTCCCGCCACCTCGAAGCTGTTGTCCGGGTCGAAGGAGGAGATGTCGGCCTGGTACGCCACCCGCAGGGTGTCGTCGGCCGTGTCGCCGCCGCCTCCCCCGCCGCCACCCTCGCCGCCGCCGCCACACGCCGCCGCGGCGAACGCGAACACCACGCCCACGATCAGGGACTTCCGCAGGGAACGGCTCATCCTCTCGCTCCTTCGGTCGGTCTCGCCGCGCCCGGGAACGGGTCGCGGAGGCAACTGTATACAGTATCCACGCTCCGGGGGCGAGCCCGGGCGCCGACGACGACGCGCGGTCCCGTCCCGGCCCCGCGCCGACCTCACTCCAGGCGCAGCCTCGGGTCGGCGGCGACCTGCGCGAGGTCCACGAGGGTGTTCACGGCGAGGTAGACGACCCCGAAGACGAGGGCGACCCCGAGGACGGCCGGCAGGTCGGAGCGCGCCAGGGACTGGACCGTGTAGAGCCCGAGGCCCGGCCACCCGAACAGCGTCTCGACGATGAGCAGGTTCGCGAACACGAAGCCGAGCTGCAGGCCGGCCATCGAGAGCGGGGCGTTCAGTGAGTTCCGCAGCGCGTGCCGGACGAGCACCTCGCGTTCGCTGAGGCCGAGGGAGCGCGCCGTCCGGACGTGGTCCTGGCGCAGGGTCCCCGCGAGCGAGGAGCGCAGGGTCCGACCGATCGCCACCCCCGTCGGGATCGCGAGGGTGAGCGCGGGCAGGAGCAGGTGCGCGAACGCGTCGGCGACGACGTCGAACCGACCGGCGAGCAGCCCGTCGAGGAGGAGGAACCCGGTCGGGCCCTCGAAGCGGAAGGACGCGCGTCCGGTCGCGGGCAGGAGGTCGAGCCGGAACCACAGGAAGTAGAGGAGGAGGAGCCCGACGAGGAACGTCGGCGCCGACGCGCCGCCGATGAGGATCGGGCGCAGCCAGCCGGCGCGACGCGCGGCGATCGTCTGCGAGACGGCGAGGAGCACCGCGAGGAGCCCGCCGATGAGCGCGGCGAACCCGACGAGCTCGAGCGATGCGGGCAGGAACTCGCCGACGTCCCGCGTGACCGGACGCATCGTGCGCGCCGAGGTCCCGAGATCGCCCCGCGCGAGGCCCCCGAGGTAGCGCACGTACTGCTCCGCCAGCGGCCGGTCGAGTCCGAGCTCGCGACGCTTCGCCTCGACGACCGAAGCCGGCGCGTTCGGCCCGACGGCCGAACGCGCCGGATCGGCGGGGATCACGGAGCGCAGGACGAAGACGATCGCCGACATCGCGAGGAGCACCGCGACGAGCTCGAGGCCGCGACGCAGGAGGAAGCGTCCCATCACACGCTCCGCATCGCGTTCCGCAGTCCGTCGCCCGCGTAGTTCGCGGCGAGGGCGAGCGCGAAGATGACGAGGGCCGGGAAGATCGGCAGCCACCACGCGGTCGCGAGGCTCCCGAGCGCCCGCGCCGACATCGCACCGAGCTCCGGGGCCGGCGCGGGCGCGCCGAGCCCGAGGAACGAGAAGAGCGCGAGCACGAGCGTCGCGTTCGCGACGTCGAGCGTGGCCGTGACGACGATCGTGGGGATCGCGCCCGGCAGGAGGTAGCGCAGCAGCAGCCGCAGGCGCGGGACCTCCGCGAGCCGAGCGGCCTCGACGTGCGGCTGCGCCGCGATCGCCCGGACCTCGCTGCGAACGATGCGCGAGTACCACGGCCACCAGAACACCGAGATCGCGATGACGGTGTTCAGCGTCCCCGGCCCGAGCGCCGCGACGACGGCGATCGCGATGAGCGTCGACGGCAGGACGAGGAAGAGGTCGGTGAGGCGCTGGATGAAGCGGTCGACGCGGCCCCCGGACGCGCCCGAGACGAGGCCGAGCGTCGTCCCGACGAGGACCCCGAGGACGATGACGGCGAGCGCCGGGAACCACGTGAGCGCGATGCCGTGCACGACCCGCGAGAAGAGGTCGCGTCCGATGTCGTCGGTCCCGAGCAGGTGCGACGTCGAGGGCGGGAGGAAGGCGTCCGCGACGCGGGCGGACGGATCGAACGGCGCGACGAGCGGCGCCGCGACCGCGACCGCCGTGATCGCGACGAGCGCCGCGCAGGCGGCGCGCTCCGAACGGGTGAGGCGACGCCAGGCGAGACGGAACCGCCGCATCAGGCGCTCGCCTCCCGCAGGCGTTCGGGCATCGAGGCGAGGAGCTGCCGCGTGTAGGGATGCTCCGGTGCGTCGATGACGCGATCCGCGGCGCCCTCCTCGACGACGACGCCGCGGTTCAGGACGACGATCCGTTCGGCGACGAAGCGCGCGGCGGCGAGGTCGTGCGTCACGAAGACCATCGCCATCCCGAATCGACGCCGCAGCGAGCCGAGGAGGTTCAGGATGCCGGCCGCGAGGGATACGTCGAGCGCGCTCGTCGGCTCGTCGCAGAGCAGGAGCGCCGGGGGGACGACGATCGCCCGCGCGATCGCGACCCGCTGCCGCTGGCCGCCGGAGAGCTGTCCGGGCCGAGCGCCGAGGAGCCGCTCGGGGAGCCCGACGGTGTCGAGCGCCTCGAGCACGAGGGCGCGGCGCTCGGCCCGGGAGCGACCCGTCCGCCGGAGCCGTTCGCCGACGAGCTCCTCGACGCCGAGCCACGGCGTGAGCGACGCGGCGGCGTTCTGATAGACCATCTGCGGTCGCCCCTCCCCCGCGACGCGCACCTCGCCGGCGTCGGGTCGCACGAGTCCGGCCGCCACGCGCAGGAGCGTCGACTTGCCCGAACCGCTCTCGCCGACGATCGCGACGGAGCCGCCCGCGGGGACTTCGAGGGACACGCCGTCGAGCGCGAGCACCTCCTCGCCGCGACGTCTGCCCGGATAGCGGAGCCGGATGTCGCGCAGGACGAGGGCGGGTTCGGCCGCCGGGGCCGAGGGTTCGGGCCAGGGCTCCGCGACCCGTCGCCACAGGTCGGGCACCACTTCGGCGGTGCGGTGGCACGCCACCGAGACCGCGCCCGTCGCGATCGGTTGCGGGTCCTCGGCGCGGCACCGGTCGTCGGCGAGCGGGCACCGGGGTGCGAACGCGCAGCCGACGAGCCCCGTCCCCGATGCCGGCGGCTCCCCGCGGAGCACCGGGAGCTGGGCCTCGCGCGCCGCGGTGGCGCCGAGGCGCGCCGCGAGGAGCGCGAGCGTGTACGGATGGCGCGGCGCGGCGAGGATCGTCGCCGCGGCGCCGTCCTCGACGATCCGCCCCGCGTACATGACCGCGATGCGGTCGGCGATCGCGCCCGCGACCGCGAGGTCGTGCGTCACGAAGACCATCGCGGTGTCGGAGGAACGACGCAGTTCGCCGAAGAGCGCGAGGATCTGCGCCTGCACCGTGACGTCGAGGGCGGTCGTCGGCTCGTCCGCGACGATGAGGACGGGGTCGTCCGCCGCGGCCATCGCGATCATCGCGCGCTGGCGCTGCCCGCCCGAGAGCTCGTGCGGATACGCGCGCGCGCACCGCGCGGGATCCGGGAGCCCGACGCGTTCGAGCCAGCGTTCGGTCGACGTCCCGTCGGCGATCGCCTCCCGGAGCTGGCGACCGACGCGCATCGTCGGGTCGAGGGAGAGCGAGGGATCCTGGAACACCGCACCGATCGCGCGGCGTCGCAGGTCCCGCAGCGACGCGTCGTCGGCGCCGACCACCTCCACGCCGTCGACGACGATCGACCCCTCGACGGTCGGCACCGACGACGCGTCGAGGAGGCCCTGGACGGCGTAGCCGAGGGTGGTCTTCCCCGACCCGCTCTCGCCCACGAGCGCGACGATCTCCCCCGCGCGCACGTCGAGGTCGACCCCGCGGAGGACGTGGTTGCGGTTCCCCTCGCGCTCGAGCCACACGTGGAGTCCGCGGATGCGGGCGGCGAACCCCCCTGCTCCGGGCATCGCTATACTGTATACGCGCGTGCGGTCGGCACCGGTTCCCTGCGACGCAAGGAGCGAGCGAGACGACGATGGTTGACGCGCGACTCCCCGTCGCCGACACGCTCGGCGGACAGATCAGCGAGGCCATCGAGCGCGACATCCTGCGCGGCATCCTGCGACCCGGACAGCGATTGAACGCCGACGACATCGCGCAGGCGTTCGGCGTGAGCCGGATCCCGGTCCGCGAGGCGCTCCGCTCCCTCGACGCGGCGGGGTGGGTCGAGATCCGCCCGCGCCACGGCGCGTTCGTCCGCGAGCGGTCCCCGAAGGAACTCGAGGACCTCTTCCACGTCCGTTCGATGCTCGAGACCGACGCGGCGGCGCTCGCCGCCGCGCGACGCGATCCCGCGGGGATCGCGGAGATGGACGCCGCGCGTCTCGAGATGCAGGCGGCGAGCGACGCCGGGGACGCGGATGCCGCCGGCGAGGCGAACACGCGCTTCCACCGCGCGATGGCCCTCGCGAGCGGCAACGAGGTGCTCGCCGCGCTCGCCGAGCAGCTCGCGAAGCGCATCCGCTGGTACTTCGCGACCGTCGCCTCCACGCGCTCGAGTCACTCGGCGCGCGAACACGCGGCGATGGTCGACGCGATCCGCAGCGGCGACGGCGCGACCGCGGCGAGCCTCGTGCGCGAGCACGTCGCCCGCACCGCGGAACTCGTGCAGGCGCGGCTCGCCGAGGAACTCGAGCGCGAGGGGCGTTCCGCGGGTTAGGCGGAGGGCGTCGCGGACAGGTCCGGCGGCAGCCGATCCGTCGCGCGGGATTCCTCGATCGCCCGCGCGCGATCGGCGTCCGTCCAGCAGGTCCGATCGGCGCCCGCGAACCAGGAACCCGCGCGCTCCGCGAAGCGGCCCGCCACGGTCGCGATGCCGGCAACGTCGAGCGCGTAGTAGGCGTAGCAGTGCGCCGGCGGGCCGATGATGCAGTACTCGTCCGGGATCCCGTGCTTCAGCAGCGGGACGCGGAGCCCCGCGGCCGCCGCGGTCTCGGCGACCATCGTCCCGAGACCGCCCTCGACGTTGTGCTCCTCGACGACGAGCACGGCCCGGGCGCGGCCGAGCGCCTCCGCGATCGCCGCGGTCGGGAAGGGCTTCACGGTGTGGACGTCGAGCACGCCCGCCGCGATGCCCCGATCCGCGAGCTCGTTGGCGGCGCGGAGGGCGTTGCCGACCATGATGCCCGTCGCGACGATGAGGAGGTCGTCGCCCTCCCGCACGAGCTGCGGGCGACCGAACCCGAACCCGGCCGGCAGCTCGTCGTAGGCGTCCGGCTCGCGCCCCCGGCCGAGGCGCACGTAGATCGGACCGGGGAGGTCGACCGTCTCCGCGATGAGCGCCGCCGCGGAACGCCCGTCCGCCGGACTGAGGACGGTGAGCCCGGCGATCGCGCGGAGCGCGGCGAGGTCCTCGGTCGCGTGGTGCGAGGTCGAGAAGAAGCCCATCGAGATCCCGGCGTGCGTCGCGAGGATCCGCACGGGGACCTGCGGGTACGCGAGGTCGGTCCGGATCGCCTCGTAGCCGAGCAGGCCCGAGAAGCTCGCGAACGTCGAGACGTACGGGAGGAGTCCCGAGGTCGCCATGCCGGCCGCCGCCCCGAACATGTTGCGTTCCGCGATGCCGAACTGGAAGAACCGATCGGGGTGCCGCTCCTCGAACTCGCTCACGAGCGTCGCGTACTTGAGGTCGGCGCTGCCGACGACGATCCGCGGGTCGCGGTCGGCGAGATCGGCGAGCGCCCGACCGACGGCGACGAGCTGCGTCGCCTGACGCCGGACCTCCCAGGACTCGAACGACCGCTCGCTCGTCGTCACGACGCGCCCCCCGCCGCCTCCGGGTACATCCCGCGGATCGACCGCACGGCGGCGTCGAGGTCGGGACCGTGCAGGTACCCGACGTGCCACGCCGCGTTCCCCTCGATCTGCGGGATGCCCTTCCCCGCCTGCGTGCGCGCGATGACGATCGTCGGGCGGGCGCCCGGCATCGCCTGCTCGGCGAGGACGGCCTCCCACGTCGCGACGAGGGCGGCGAGGTCGTGGCCGTCCACCTCGAGGACGTTCCAGCCGAAGGCGCGCCACTTCGCGTCCATCGGCTCCATGTCGAGGATCTCCTTCGTCGTGCCGTCGACCTGCACGCCGTTGCGGTCGCACACGACGAGGAGGTTCGAGAGCCCGCGCGCGCCGGCGTAGTTCGCCGCCTCCCAGATCTGCCCCTCGTTCTGCTCCCCGTCGCCCACGACGACGACGACGCGACCGTCGGTGCCGCGGTGGCGCGCCCCGAGGGCCATCCCCGCGCCGACCGAGAGGCCGTGGCCGAGCGAACCCGAGGAGAAGTCCACGCCGGGGACCTTCGTCCGATCGGGGTGGTCGCCGAGCCGGCTCCCGAGCCGGGTGAACGTCGCGAGCTCCGCGCGCTCCATGAACCCGAGGTCGGCGAGCACCGCGTAGAGCGCCGAGCACCCGTGCCCCTTCGACAGGATGAGCCGGTCGCGGTCGAGCCAGTCGGGGTCCTGCGGCCGCACCCGCAGGTAGCGGTCGTAGAGGCTCACGAGGATCTCCACGAGCGAGAGGCTCGATCCGTAGTGGCCGCCGCCCGCGACCTCGACCTGTTCGAGCACGCGCAGGCGCGTCTCGACGCAGCGACGTTCGAGTCCGCGCAGCGCGGCGACGTCAAGGGGCAAGGTAGCCCCCGTCCACGACGATCGCGGTCCCGGTCACGTACGCGGAATCCGGCGAGGCGAGGAAGCGCATCGTGCCGACGACGTCGTCGGGCGTCCCCTGCCGCCGCATCGGGATCGCGCGTTCGAGCTCGGTCCGCGCCGCGTCGGCGTCCGCCTGGTGGTCCCAGTGCGGATCGTTGAACGGCGTGTCGATCCATCCCGGGCACACCGCGTTCACGCGGATGCCCGAGGGCGAGAGCTCGTCGGCGAGGGCGCGCACGAGGTTCACGAGCGCCGCCTTCGACGCCGCGTACGCGGGCATGCCGGCGTGTCCCCGGAACGCGCCGGTCGACGCCGTGAAGATGATCGAGGCGTTCGACGACCGGGCGAGGTGCGGCGCCGCGGCCTGCGCGAGGAGGAACGGGCCGCGGACGTTCACCGCCATCGAGCGGTCCCAGTCCTCCGCGGTCCACTCGGCGAGCGGTCGCGCGATGAGCACCCCCGCGTTCGCGATGAGCGTGTCGAGCCCGCCGCCCGCGGCGACGGCGGCGTCGACCGCTGCGGCGGGGCCGTCCACCGAGCCCGCGTCGCACGCGACGGGGACGATGCGACCGGAGGACGCCGCCGCGACGCGGTCCGCGCCCGCGAGGTCGAGGTCCGCGAGCGTCACGACGTCGCCGGCCGCCGCGAGCGCGAGCGCGGTCGCGCGTCCGATCCCGGTCGCACCGCCGACGATCAGGACCGACCCCATAGGCGCGCGAGTATAAAGTATGCGCGTGGAGCGAGGAGCGCGCGGTGCGGTTGCGGCGGCGCACCCCGCGGCGGTGGACGCCGCGCGGGAACTCTTCGCCGCCGGCGGCAACGCTGCGGACGCAGCGATCGCCGCGCAGGCCGCCCTCGGCGTCGTGATCCCGAACGCCTGCGGCGTCGGCGGCGACGCGCTCTTCCTCGTCGCGGAACGCGACGGGACGCGCGACGCCATCAACGGCACCGGCGTCTGGCCGCGCGAAGCGACGGTCCTCGCGGACACCGGCGGCGCCTCCGTCACGGTCCCCGGCGCGGTCGAGGGATGGGCGACGCTCGCGGAGCACCACGGGAGGCTCGGCCTCGCGGCCGCGCTCGCCCCCGCGATCCGGCTCGCGCGCGCGGGCCACGCGATGCCGGCGTCGACCGCGGAGGCGGTCGCGGACCAGCGGGAGCGGCTCGTCGCGGGGGGCGCCGGCGCGTGGCCGCGCCTCGCGGCCCGCGCCGGCGACGTCGTCCGCGACGAGCCGCTCGCGGAGGTCCTCGCGGCGATCGCGCAGGACGGTCCGCGCGCGTTCTACGAGGGGCCGATGGCGCGCGCGATCGCCGCGGCGGTCGTCCGCTGCGGTGGCGCGATGACGCAGGCCGACCTCGCCGCGCGCGACGTCGAACGCCGGGCACCGCTCGCGACCGCGTGGGACGGCGGCCTCCTCCACGTCCAGCCCCCGATGAGCCAGGCGCTCCTGCTCGCGATGGCGGCGCGCTGGTTCGAGCGCGAGGGCGTCCCCGACGACCGCGCGCTCCGCGATCATCTCGCGGTCGAGGCGATTGGCGCGGCGTTCCGCCATCGCGACCGCGTCGCCGACGGCGCCGCGCTCCTCGACGTGGAGCTCGCGGTCGACCGTGAAGGTGTGACCGGCTACGCGGGTCCG
>JBJTYK010000012.1:0-3988 GCA_046082745.1 Actinomycetota bacterium
GGGCGCGGCGCCCGGCGCGGGCTCCGCCGCGATCCGGAGTTCCTCGCCGTCGATCCGGTACGACACCCAGCCCGCGCCGGGCGCCGCCCCCACCTTCGTCGGCGGTCCCGGTTCCGCCGCGACGACGAGCCCGCCCGCGACGGGCCGCAGCCGCGCGTCCGCGAGGTCGGTGTACGGCCACAGGACGAGCGCGCGGTCGGCCTGCGGGGGCTCGCCCGCGGGCGGCAGCGGCAGGAACGCCTCGCCGCCGGGGCGCACCTGCGTGATCGCCCACGGCGCGACCTCGAGCGGCGCGTCGCCGCGGTTCGCGAGCTCGTGGACAACGGACCAACCCTCGGCCGTCGCCCGCACCTCGATCGTCCGCGCGAGCCCGGCGGCGTCGACCGGGGCCGCGAACCGCGCGCCGCCGTCGACCTCGGTCACGGCGCACGGCGCGTCGTCGGGCGCGTACGTGATCGCGGGGACCTCCGGCGCCGCCCAGAGCCGGTGGCCGCCGACGAGATGACAGGCGCCGCCGCCCGGGAACGGGAGCGCGGCGTCGGGCGTGAGCGCGAGGAGGTTCGCGCCGCCGCGCGAGCACCCGAGGATCCGCGGCCCGACGTCCTCGGTCACGTGGAGCCGTTCCGCCCCCCGCGCGAGGACGACGCAGTCGTGCCCCGCGAACGACGCGCGGTCGAGCGTCACCGAACCCCGAGGAGGAGCTCCACCGTCAGCTGGTCGAGCCGCTCGTAGGGCTGGCCGCGCGCGGCGATCCTCCGGCGGTCGAACGTCGCGTCCTTCAGCGCCGCCGCGCCCTCCGGCGTGAACGGCCGCAGGTGCGCGCTCGCCTCCCGGTCGTCGGCGGTGATCTCCTCGACGAGCGCACGGATCTCGGGGTCGGCGTTCCAGCGCTCGGCCTTCTCCTTCAGGATGAGGTACGTGCGCATGCAGCCGCGCGCGAACGCCTTCACGTCGTCGTGGTCCGAGGTCCGGTACGCGTGCGCGTCGAAGTGCCGGCTGCCCGCGTACCCGACGTCCTCGAGGAACTTCACGAGGAAGAACGCCGCCTTCGGGTTCGCCGACCCGAAGCGCAGGTCCTGGTCGTAGCGGCCCGGGATCTGGTCGTTCAGGTCGATGTGGAAGAGCTTGCCCATCGCCCACGCCTGCGCGACGTGGTGCGTGAAGTTCAGCCCCGCCATGTGCTCGTGCGCGACCTCGGGGTTCACCCCGACCATCTCGGAGTGTGCGAGCGTCCCGATGAACGCGAGCATCGCGCCCGTCGTCGAGAGGTAGATGTCGCCGCGGGGCTCGTTCGGCTTCGACTCGAGCGCGAACCGGAGGTCGTAGCCCTGGCTCTGCACGTAGGCGCAGAGGTAGTCCATCGCGTCGCGGTACCAGCCGAGCGCCGCGAGCGGATCCTTCGAGGAATCGGTCTCGACGCCCTCGCGGCCGCCCCAGAAGACGTACGTCGTCGCGCCGAGTTCGACGCCGAGGTCGATCGCGCGCATCGTCTTCTGGAGCGCGAGCGCGCGGACGCGCGGGTCGTTCGCGGTGAACGCGCCGTCGCGGAACACCGGGTCGCGGAACAGGTTCGTCGTCGCCATCGGCACGACGAGGCCGTTCGCGTCGAGCGCGGCCCGGAAGTCCGCGACGATGCGGTCGCGCTCGGCGGCGGTCGCGTCGATCGGGACGAGATCGTTGTCGTGGAGGTTCACGCCCCACGCGCCGACCTCCCCGAGGACGCCGACGAGCTCGACGGGCGACTTCACCTCGCGGACGGCCTCGCCGAACGGGTCGATGCCGGGGTTGCCGACCGTCCACAGGCCGAACGTGAAGCGGTGCTCCGGGCGCGGCTCGAGGGACATGCTTCCTCCTTCCGGGTCAGACGACGCCGCGGGCCGCGCGTCGGCGCTTCGAGAGCGCGTCGACGAGGACCGCCGCGAGGAGCACGAGCCCGGTGATCACGAACTTCGTGCCGGACGCGAGCCCGAGCAGGTTCATGCCGTTGTCGATCGAGGCGATGACGATCGCGCCGAGCGCGGCGGCCGAGACGCGACCCTTGCCGCCGAACAGGCTCGTGCCGCCGATGACGGCGGCGGCGATCGCGTTGAGGAGGAGGTTCCCGCCGCCGGTGTTCGTCGCGACGGAACGCAGGCGCGAGGCGAGGATGATGCCGCCGACCCCCGCCATGAACCCCGAGATCATGAAGACGGCCGTCCGCACGCGCTCGACGTCGATGCCCGCGCGGCGCGCGGCCTCGGCGTTGCCGCCGACCGCGTAGACGTGGCGACCGAAGCGCGTCCGCGACGCGATGAACGACCAGAGCGCGAGGAAGAACGCGAGGATGATCGTGACCATCGGCAGGCCGCGGTCGCGGTTCGCGTACCAGACCGCGCCGAGCGCCGCGACGGCGACGCCGAGGACCTGGAGCGCGATGACCGCCGTGGGCTTGCCCTCGAGGCCCCCCGAGGAGCGGATCGACGACATCCGCACCTGCGCGAACGCGAACGCGGCGACGGCGACGATGCCGATCGCCCACCCCGCCGCCGGCGTGAGGAACTGGTTCGCGATGCCGACGACGACGTCGTCCTGGATCCGGATCGTCCCCGCGGTCGAGAACTGCGTCGTGAGGACGAGGACGACCCCCGACCACGTGAGGAGCCCGGCGAGCGTCACGACGAAGGACGGGACGCCCGCCTTCGTGATCACGAACGCGTGGAGGAACCCGATGAACGTCGTGAGGGCGACCGCGGCGAGGATCGCCGCCCACCAGGGCCAGCCGGGGTCGCCGGGGCGCAGGAGGAGCGTCATGACGACCGCGCCCGTGGCCGAGACGAACGCGACCGAGAGGTCGATCTCGCCGATGAGGAGCACGAAGACGATGCCGATCGCGAGCGTCGCGACCGTCGCCATCTGGAGGAGGAGGTTCGTGAAGTTCCGCTCGATGAAGAACCGGCTGTCGAGGATGCCGAACACGACCGCGATGCCGAGGATGCCGATGACGATCGGCAGCGACCCGAGGTCGCCCGACCGGATCCGCTCCCACCAGGCCCGCCCGTAGGCGGCGAGGGCACCGCTCGCGGAGGTCGCCTCGGGGACGTTCGACGCGCTCACGCGTCCGCCCGCTGTCCGGGGACGCGGTCGATCGCGCCGGCGGTGATCGCGCGGACGACGTCCTCCTGCGTCACGGCGCTCCGCTCGTAGACGGCGGCGAGCCGCCCGAGGCGCAGGACCGTGATGCGGTCCGCGACCTCGAAGATGTCGTGGAGGTTGTGGGAGATGATCACGACCGCGAGGTCGCGCTCGGCGAGCCGCCGGACGAGGTCGAGGACCTGCCGGGTCTGCGCGACGCCGAGGGCCGCGGTCGGCTCGTCGAGGATGACGACCTTCGAGTTCCACATGACGGCCTTCGCGACGGCGACCGCCTGCCGCTGCCCGCCCGAGAGCCCGGAGACCGCGGTCCGCACCGAGCGGAGGGTCGTCACCGACAGGCTGTCGAGGGTGGCGCGCGCGTCGCGCTCCATGCTCGCCTCGTCGAGCATGAGGCGGCCGCGGAGCCGCTCGCGGCCGAGGAACATGTTCGCGACGACGTCGAGGTTGTCCGCGAGCGCGAGGTCCTGGTACACGAACTCGATGCCGAGGGAGGCGGCCTCGCGCGGGCCGTGGATCGTGACCGGGCGGCCCTCGAAGAAGACCGCGCCCTCGTCGAACGGGTAGATGCCCGCGATCCCCTTGATGAGGGTCGACTTGCCGGCGCCGTTGTCGCCGACGAGGGCCATGACCTCGCCGCGCCGCACCTCGAAGTCGACCTCGCGCAGCGCCTGCACGGCGCCGAACGCCTTCGACACGCCGCGGCACTCGAGGATCGGCTGCTCGTCCGCCATGGGGCCTCCCCCTGTGCCCCCGGAGCCCTCCGGGAGCGGAACCGGGGGGGGGGGGGGTGGGGTGGGGCCCGCCCCCCCCCCCCCTCCCCCCCCCCCCCCCCTCTTTTGCTCTGTTTCTTCCTCCC
>JBJTYK010000013.1:0-5385 GCA_046082745.1 Actinomycetota bacterium
AACGAACGGGTGTCCTCGCCCACCTCGCGCTGGTTCACGATGCAGTCGCGGTTGCGGTGCTCGAACTCGATCGGATCCTCGACGGTCATGATGTGCTCGTGGCGTTCGCCGTTGATGACGTCGAGGAGGCTCGCGAGCGTCGTGGACTTGCCCGAGCCGGTGACGCCGGTGACGAGGACGAGCCCGCGCGGGAGCTTCGCGAACTCCGCGACCGTCGCGGGGAGCCCGAGGTCCTCGAGCGCCGGGATGTCCGTGGGGATGGCGCGGAGCGCGGCCCCGATCGAGCCGCGTTGCTGGTAGAGGTTCACGCGGAAGCGCGAGCGGCCCGGGATCTCGTGCGCGAGGTCGAGCTCCTTCTCGCGGTCGAAGCGTTCGCGCTGGTCGGGACGCAGGAGCACGTCGATCGCTGCGCGGAGCGAGGCCTGGTCCACGACCGGCTCCTCGAGCGGCTCGAGGCGACCGTCCACGCGGACCGTCGGCGGCGCGCCGACGGTGAGGTGGAGGTCGGAGGCGCGCCGGTCGAGCGCCTCGACGAGCAATCGGTCGATGTCGATCGTCACTTGACCACCCTCGCGATCTCGGCGAGGGACGTGATGCCCTCGACGGCCTTCTTGAGCCCGTCCTCGCGGAGGCCGACCATACCCTCGGCGGCCGCGAGCGCCCGGATGTCCTCCGAAGAGGCACGGTCCACCGTGAGGCGCTCGATCTTCTCGGACATGAGCATGACCTCGTAGAGGGCGAGTCGGCCGTGGTAGCCGGTGTTCGTGCAGCCGCGGCACCCGACGGGGCGGAAGAGCTGCGTGATCGAGCCGATCTCGTCCTCGGTGAACCCCGCCTCGAGGAGCTCCTGCGGCTCGGGAGCGTACGGCTCCTTGCACCGGTCGCAGAGCTTGCGGGCGAGCCGCTGCGCGACGACGGCGTCGAGGGAGGAGGCGACGAGGAACGTCTCGACGCCCATCTCGACGAGCCGGGTGATCGCCGAGGGCGCGTCGTTCGTGTGGAGCGTCGAGAGGACGAGGTGGCCGGTGAGCGCGGCCTCGACCGCGATCTGCGCGGTCTCGCGGTCGCGGATCTCACCGATGAGGATGACGTCGGGGTCGGCGCGGAGGATCGATCGCAGCGCCGACGCGAACGTGAGCTTCGCGCGGGGGTTCACCTGGATCTGGTTGATGCCGGGGATCCGGTACTCGACCGGGTCCTCGACGGTGAAGATGTTGCGCTCGGTGTCGTTGAGGATGTTCAGCGTCGCGTAGAGCGTCGTGGACTTCCCCGATCCGGTCGGACCGGTCACGAGGATCGTCCCGTAGGGCTTCCGGAAGGCCTTCTCGTAGCGCAGGTAGGCGTCGCCGCGGAACCCGAGGTCGGAGAGCGCGAGCACGGCGTCGGACTTCTGGAGGATGCGGGCCGTGACCTTCTCGCCCCAGACCGTCGGCAGCGACGCGACGCGCAGGTCGTAGGCCTTCGTCCCGACGCGGATCGAGATGCGGCCGTCCTGCGGGACGCGCCGCTCGGCGATGTCGAGGTCGGCCATGACCTTCAGGCGGCTGATGAGGCCGTTCTGCATGGCCTTCGGCACCTGCATGATCTCGTGGAGCACGCCGTCGACGCGGAACCGGACACGTACGCCGTCCTCGCGCGGCTCGACGTGGATGTCGGAGGCGCGCGACGAGGTCGCCTGCATCATCATCGCCTGGACGAGCTTGATGATCGGCGCGTCGTCGACGGACACCGAGACGTCATCGAGGTCCTGTTCCGTACCGCCGATCTCGTCGCCGACCTCCGCGAGGAGGTCCGCCTGACGCCGCATGCCGGCGTACTTCTGGATCGTGAGCTCGATCTCCTCCGCGGCCGCGACGACGACCTCGATCTCGCGGCCGGTGATCGTGCGGACGTCGTCGAGGGCGAAGACGTTGCCGGGGTCAGCCATCGCGACGACGAGCCGGTCGTCGCGCTCGCCGATCGGGATGATGAGGTGGCGCTTGCAGAGGGCCTCGGGCAGCAGCACGGCCGCCGCGCCGCTGATCGGGAACATGTCGAGCTCGACGAACTCGAGGCCACGCGCGGCCGCGAGATCGCGGGGGTCGCGCCGACCGTTGGCGGCCGCGCGCGGTTCGTCGGGATCCCGGTCGAGCAGGACCCCCGACTCCGTCGCCTCGTCCAACCCTCGCTCCGTTCCTCGCCCCGGGGGAGACGCGGGCGGCGGCGGGGTGCCCCCGGGCCCGTTGCTCCGTGTGCGTGGATTGTCCCTGACCGGACCCACACAGTCCACCCCCGCGGGAACCCGTGCGTGGGAAGGCCATCGGGGTGGGGCGCCCGTGCCTGCGGGAGCCGGGGAGCCGGCGCGCCCGGGGGTAGACTCCCCCTCCCATGGCGACCACCGAGGACGCCCCCGTGACGGGGGTCGAGGCGCGGATCGAGGAGCTCCGGGCTCGCAAGGCCGCCCTCGAGGACACCGCCCGGACCGAGGCCGTCCGCCGCCAGCACGAGCGGGGCAAGCACACGGCCCGCGAGCGCATCGAGCTCCTCCTCGACCGCGGCTCGTTCCAGGAGACCGACCCGTTCGCCGTCCACCGCAGCAGCGACCTCAGGATGGACCGCGACCGCCCCGCCGGCGACGGCGTCGTCACCGGCTACGGCACCGTCGACGGGCGCAAGGTGTTCGTCGCGTCGCAGGACTTCACGGTGATGGGCGGCTCGCTCGGCGAGGTCCACGCCCAGAAGATCTGCAAGGTCCTCGACCTCGCGATCGCGACCGGCGCGCCGTTCCTCCAGATCAACGACTCCGGCGGCGCGCGGATCCAGGAGGGCGCCGCCTCGCTCGCCGGCTACGGCTACATCTTCGACCGCAACGTCCGGGCGTCGGGCGTCATCCCGCAGATCTCGATCATCCTCGGACCGTGCGCCGGCGGCGCCGTCTACTCCCCCGCCGTCACCGACTTCACGTTCATGGTGCGCGAGTCCTCGCACATGTTCATCACCGGCCCGGAGGTGATCCGCGCGGTGACCGGCGAGGAGGTCTCCTTCGAGGAGCTCGGCGGGGCGATGACCCACGCGTCGCGCTCCGGCGTCGCGTCGTTCGTCGCCGCCGACGAGGAGGAGTGCCTCGCGATGGTGCGCCACCTCCTCTCGTTCCTGCCGTCGAACAACCTCGAGGACCCGCCCGCCTACGCGACGATCGACGACCCCGAGCGGCGCGACGAGGGCCTCACCGCGGTCATCCCGGACTCCGCGAAGGAGCCCTACGACATGCACGAGGTGATCCGGCGCGTCGTCGACGACGGCGAGTTCTTCGAGGTGTTCCCGTTCTGGGCGATGAACATCGTCGTGGGCTTCGCGCGGCTCGACGGCCGGAGCATCGGCGTCGTCGCGAACCAGCCGAAGGTCCTCGCGGGGACGCTCGACATCGAGTCGAGCGAGAAGGCGTCGCGGTTCGTGCGGTTCTGTGACGCGTTCAACATCCCGCTCGTGACGTTCGTCGACGTCCCGGGGTTCCTGCCGGGCACCCAGCAGGAGTACAACGGCATCATCCGCCACGGCGCGAAGCTCCTCTACGCGTTCGCGGAGGCGACGGTGCCCCGGATGACCGTGATCACCCGGAAGGCCTACGGTGGCGCGTACCTCGTCATGAACTCGAAGCACCTGCGCGCCGACGTCTCGTTCGCGTGGCCGACCGCGGAGATCGCGGTGATGGGTCCCGAGGGCGCGGTGAACGTCCTGCACCGCAAGGAGCTCGAGAAGGCGAAGGAACCCGAGGCCGAGCGCCGCCGCCTGATCGGCGAGTACGAGCGCGCGTTCGCGAACCCCTACGTGGCCGCCGAGCGCGGCTTCATCGACGACGTCATCGAACCCGCCGACACCCGCCCGCGGCTCGTCCGGGCGCTCCGGATGCTCTCGACGAAGCGCGAGGCCGTCCCCGCCCGCAAGCACGGGAACATCCCGCTGTGAACGGGGACCGGCGGTTCGAGATCCCGGAGGGGCTCCCGCCGGAGGACGAGCGCGCGGTCATCTCGGCGCTCGAGCGCTACTTCCTCCAGGAGAGCCCGCACCCGCACCCGTGGGTGCTCGCCGGCCGGCTCGACGCGACCGGGCTCGGCGCGCTCCAGGTCCGGCGGAACACCGACCGGCCCTGGACGGGGACCGCCGGCGCGCCGTTCGTGCGGCGGGGCGTCCCGCCGATGCACGGCCGGGGCGACGCCCGCTAGGGGCGGGCCGTGCGCGTCGCCCTCCACGCCGACCAGCTCGCCTTCGCCGCGCCCGGCGGGATCGCGACGTACGTCCGAAACCTCGGCCCCGCGCTCGCGGCCGCCGGCGCGGAGGTCGTCCCGTTCCACGCGCGGCTCCGCGAATGGCGCGACGAGCCGTGGATGGCGGGGATGGAGGTCGTCGCGCTGCCGCGCGGCATCCGGACCCTCTACCCGTCGTGGGACCTCCTCGGTCGGCCGCGGCTCGCGCTGCCGGAGGTCGACGTGGTCCACGCGACGAACCACGTCGCGGTGCCGCCCGCCGCGCCGCGGCGCGCGCTCGTCGTGACGGTCCACGACCTCGCGTTCCTGCGCTCCCCCGAACTCTTCCCGCCGCGCTGGCGGATGCTCTACCGCGCGGGGCTTCGCGCCGCGGCGCGTCGGGCCGACCTCGTGATCACGCCGTCGCGCGCGACGGCCGACGATCTCCTCGACCGCACCGGCATCGACGACGCGCGGGTGCGGGTGACGCCGCTCGCGGCCGCGCTCCCCCACGGCACCGGACGCGCGTCGGTCGCGCTGCCGGAGCGCTACGTGCTCTCCGTCGGGACGCTCGAGCCGCGGAAGAACCTCGCGCGGCTCGTCCGCGCGTACCGCCGCGCCGCGGCGTCGGGGCTCGACCACGCGCTCGTCCTGGCCGGGCCGCGCGGCTGGCGTTCGGGTGAGCTCGACCGCGAGCTCGCCGCGGGCGGCCCGGGCGACGTCGTCGTCCTCGGGGCGCTCGGCGCGGACGACCTCGACGCGACGTACCGCGGCGCGTCGGCGTTCGCGTACCCGTCGCTCCTCGAGGGGTTCGGACTCCCGGTCCTCGAGGCGATGGCGCGCGGGGTGCCGGTCGTCGCGTCCACCGACCGCGCGATCGGCGAGGTCGGCGGCGGGGCGATCCTCGCGGTCGACCCGCTCGACGAGAACGCCATCGCCGACGCGCTCCTCGCGGTCGTCTCGGACCGCACGCTCGCCGCGCGCCTCGCGCGCGAGGGCCGTGAACGCGCCGCGGGCTTCACGTGGGAGGCGACCGCGGCGGCGACGCTCGCGGCGTACCGCGAGGTCGCCCCGTGAGGGTCTCGCTCGTCGCGACGGTGAAGGACGCGGGCGACCGCATCGACGCGTTCCTCGCCTCGGTCGCGGCGCAGACGCGACGCCC
>JBJTYK010000014.1:0-3958 GCA_046082745.1 Actinomycetota bacterium
ACGAGGACGTCCTCGTGGCCGCCTGCCCGAAGGGCACGAAGGAATCCAACTACCTCACGAAGGTCCCGAGCGGGGACCCCTGCCTGCTCGCGAAGCGGATCAGCCGGTCGACCGGCTACTACGAGTTCGTCGTGCTCACGCAGACGAACGGTCGCTGGAAGATCGGCCGGTAGCGGGCCCGAGCGCGCGCAACCACCTCGGGGGGCGCGACCGACCCTCCCGAGGCACGGCGGGCTGTGCCCTCCTGTGCGTGACTAACCGCCTTCCTACGCAGGAGCGTTGCGGACGCTCGCGGGCCGGGGCTACCCTGTTGCTCCGAACTGTGACGGGGGTCACAGGCGGGCACGAGGGGGCGTCACATCGGACGCGGTGACCGAGAGCACCGGGCGCTTGTGACCGCCGACGGGGCGCGTGGCCCCCGCGCCGGGCGACACTTCCGCGGTCCGGTGATCGAGGGGAAGGCGCACACATGAGGAGGCTCCTGCGGCGGCAGCCGCGCTGGCTCGCGTCCTCGACGTCCGTGCTGCTCCTCGCGGGCGCGCTCACCGTCGTCACGAACGTCGCGCCCGCGGCCCCCGCCGAAGCGGACCCGGTGGCGACGAAGTGGGCCTCGGTCGACGCCGGCTCGTACCACGCGTGCGCGCTCACCGAAGGCGGCGTCGCGTACTGCTGGGGCGACGGCTCCTACGGGGCCCTCGGCAATGGCTCCAGTTCGGACCAGCCCGCCCCCGTGAAGGTCACGATGCCGTCTGGTCGCATCTTCACGAGGATCAGCGCCGGCACATACACGACGTGCGCGATCGCCGATAACGGAGCCGCCTACTGCTGGGGCCTCGACGGCGACGGGCAGCTCGGTAATGGGAATCCGCTGACGGATTCTTCGGTCCCGGTCGCGGTCACGATGCCGCCCGGGCGGACGTTCACGGACATCTCAACTGGGTCCGCGACGGTGTGCGCGGTCGCGGACAACGGCCGCGTCTACTGCTGGGGCGACGATTACTCCGGATCGCTCGGCAACGGGGGGTCGCTCCCCGGAACCGATTCCTCGGTCCCAGATGAAATCACGACCCTCAGCGGCGCATCCGATGTGACGCAGAACGGTGCCCACGGTTGCGCACTCGTCTCTGGGTCCATCTCCTGTTGGGGGTACGACGGGGATGGCGGGTTGGGCAATGGCGGCTCGGATTCTGGCACGAATACCTCGTCGCCGGTGTCAGTGCTGACACTCACGACAGCGACGATGGTCGAATCCGGCACGTACCACCTCTGCGCTCTGGTGAGCGCTGGCGACGCCTACTGCTGGGGCGACAACTACTGGGGCGCGGTGGGCACCGGTCAGTCGGTTCCGGTCGCTTCAGGGTCCACGGTCCACTCGCCGTCCAAGGTCGTCGGTGGACACGTCTTCACCGATATCGCGACAGGGTCGGGCGTCGACACGTGCGCCGTGGACGATCTCGGTGGCGCGTACTGCTGGGGTTTCAACGGTTCGGAGGCGCTTGGCGATGGGACGACGGACGGGAACGACCTGAATGGCAGTACAGCGACGCCGCAGGCCGTGTACGGCCTCTCGAGTGGGGTGTCGAAGGTCACCGCCGGCAGCTATTTCGCCTGCGCGCTGCTCCTGACGGGCGACATCAAGTGCTGGGGCATGGACCAGCGAGGGGCGCTCGGCAACGGGGCGCCGATCAACGGGTACTCCGCCGCCCCCTCGAGCCTCTCGGTGACCCTCCCGTACTCCTACGTCCTCTCGGTGGACTTGCAGGGAACGGGCGGGGGAAGCGTCACGTCGAGCCCCGCAGGAGTCTCGTGCTCCGCGGACTGCTCGAAATCGTTCGACGATGGGACCGCGGTGACGCTCTCGGCGTCGGCCACCTCCGGCTCGACGTTCGATGGCTGGAGTGGTGAGAGCTGCTCGGGTACGGGCACGTGCACGGTCACTCTCGATCAGGCGCGGAGCGTGTGGCGACGTTCACTTCTGACACCCCGCCCCCTTCTCCGACGCCGACGGCCACTCCGACACCGACGGCCACTCCAACACCGACGGCCACTCCGACAACGACACCGACGCCGACCGACACGCCGACCCCCACGCCGACGTCGCCACCGCCTCAACTCTTCGACATCGGCGTCACGATCGACGGCAAGGGCAGCGTGAGCGACGACTTCTCCCCCTCCCGCATCAACTGCCTGAACCCCGACACCCCGACCCCGTCGAGCGACTGCGCCGGCACCTACGACGATGGCGACACCGTCACGCTCACCGCCGTTCCTGACGCGGATCCGGATGGAGACCCCGCGACGGCCGACGGTTACGTCTTCAGTCACTGGGTCGGCTGCGATGCGCCCTCAGCCACGACGTGCACCGTCACCGTGGACGAGACCGAGTCGGTCACCGCGTTCTTCGGCCATGAACTCACCCTCGATGTGATTGGACGCGGGTCTGTCTCCTTGTCCGCAATCGACACCGATCAGCTCCCCATCGCCGACTGCGCTGCGGCCTGGGTACTCGATGGGTCGTGGTCGGGCACCTGCTCCGCGGTCATCGTTGACGGGGCAACTGTCTCGCTAACCGCGATCGCCGGCACTGGCTGGTCCTTCGAGCGCTGGTCGGAGGCCTGCACCGTCGACCCGACTGCTCCCCTGAGCTGCGAGGTGACGGTCACTCAGGCTGCGAGCGTCACCGCCTACTTCGGCCGTGCGCTCACGCTGAACCTGATCGGAGAGGGCACCGTCACGATCGATGACGATGGGGTTGCACCCGTGCTCGGCACGTGCGATGCCACCGACGATGGCTCCGAGACCTGCACGGTAGTGGTCCCCGATGACGCGAACCTCACTCTGGAAGCTGCCGCGGGCGATGACTACGAGTTCCGAAACTTCGCGGGTGCTGAGCGGTGCGAACTCGACTCCTCGTCCGCAGTGGTCGCGGCCGGAACGACGTGGACCGCAGCGGGGGTAGCACGCACGTGCACCGTTACGATGGCCGGCGAGCGCATCGTCACCGCCTACTTCGGCCGCCAGCTCGATCTCGACGTCGTGGGCTCGGGCACGGTCTCCTTCGCCGTCACCGATGACGCCACCCAGCCGACGTTCACCGCGACCTGCGGCGACGCCGACTCCACTGCCTGCCACCCGGTCGTGCTGAACGGCAAGACGATCAAGCTCACCGCCGACAGCGACCTCACCGACGGCTACGAGCTGCGCAACTACGCGGGGGACGACAGCTGCAGCGAGACGGGCGCCCCCGCGACCGCGGCCGGGGTGAAGTACTCGTGCACGATCACGCTGAGCGCCCCCGGTTCGGCGATCACCTACTTCGGCCGCCAGCTCGATCTCGACGTCGTGGGCTCGGGCACGGTCTCCTTCGCCGCGGACTCGACGAACGACCCCGACGAGTTCGACACCCTCGGTGATTGCGTCTCGACCGGGACGACAACCTGCTACCGGGTGCTGCTCGACGGCACGGTCCTCACCCTCACCGCGTCGGGCGGCACGGGCTACGAGCTGCGCAACTACGCCGGCGACTCCTGCACCCCGGTTCCGTCGAGCACGAACAAGACCAACGCTGAGGTGGTGCGCAACTGCACGATCGACATGACCGCGCCCCGCTCTGCCAAGACCTACTTCGGCCGTGAGCTCCGCCTGGATGTGACCGGCTCGGGCACGGTGGGCTTCTCGGTCGCGAGCCCCGACGCCGACCAGCCCGCTCTGCCGAGTGCCTGCGCCGCGACGTGCTACGGCGTCGTGATGAACACCAAGGTCATCACCCTTACGGCCACACCGAGCACCAACTTCGAGCTCCGCAATTACGCCGGTGATACCTGCACCGACGCCGGAGACTCGACGACCACGACCCACGCCGGCGAGGACCGGGTCTGCACGATCACGATGGACGCCGAGCACTCGGCCAAGACCTACTTCGGCCGTGAGCTCGCGCTCGCCCTCACCGGTGCGGGCA
>JBJTYK010000015.1:0-3027 GCA_046082745.1 Actinomycetota bacterium
GAACCGGAACGCGGGGCCGTGGGCGTGGACCGCGGCGACGACGGCGTCGCCGCTGCGCACCGGGGCGGCGACCGAGCTGATGCCGTCGGCGAACTCCTCGCGCACCCACGCGTAGCCGCGTCGCCGGATGTCGGCCACGCGCTCGCGGATCGCGGCGGGGTCGGTGACCGTGCGCTCGGTGAGGCGCTCGAGCGGTCGCGCGAGGTAGGCGTCGATCTCGTCGTCGGGGCGCGCGGCGAGCAGGACGAGGCCCGACGAGGTCGTGTGGAGCGGCGCGCGGGTGCCGGTCCAGTTCCGCACCCGCACGTCGTTCGCCGCGCTCTCCTGCGCGACGTAGTGGACGCGGGGGCCGTCGGGCAGCCCCACGCCGACGTCCTCGCCGAGGTCGGCGACGAGCGCGAGGAGGTCGGGACGCGCGAGCTCGACGAGGTCCTGCTCGCGCGACACCGTCGCGGCGATCGAGGCGAGCTGCGCCCCGACCCGGTAGCGGTCGCCGTCGCGCTCGATCGCTCCGATCGACTCGAGGGAGGCGAGCATCCGCGCGACGGTGCTCTTCGGCAGGCCGAGGGCCTCGGCGATCTCCGTGACGCCGCTGCGGCCCCGGGCGACCTGCGCGAGGACGCGGAACGCGCGCTCGACCGACTGCACCATCGACAACCTCCCGCGCCGGGGCTATCCTGCGCGTGCGTTCCACTGTACAGCACCGTTCCACGATGTGGAACAGCGTCGGGAGGGCCAGCGGGTGCGCGACCGGGCGAGGACCGTGATCATCGGCGCCGGCATCGTCGGCGCGAGCGCGGCCTACCACCTCGCCGACATGGGCGAGACCGACGTCCTCGTCATCGACCAGGGCCCGCTCTTCGAGACCGGCGGCTCGACGTCGCACGCGCCCGGCATCGTCTTCCAGACGAACGGCTCGCGGACGATGTGCCGGCTCGCGCAGGACTCCGTGCGCCTCTACGACGCGCTCGACCTCGACGGGGAACGGGTCTGGTACGGCGTCGGCGGCATCGAGGTCGCGACGACGCCCGAGCGCATGGAGGAACTCAAGCGCCGGGTCGGCCTCGCGCGGGCCTGGGGCCTCGAGGGGGCCGAACTCATCGGCCCGCGCGATGCCGCCGAGCGCTCGCCGCTCCTCGACCCCTCGCGCATCCTCGGCGCATCCTGGGTCCCGAGCGACGGCGCCGCGAAGGGCGTGAAGATCGTGTCGGCGCTCGCGCGGCGCGCGGCGGCCGCGGGCATCGTCTTCGAGGTCGGGGTGCGCGTGACCGGGTTCGACGTGCGCGACGGTCGCGTCCACGGCGTCGAGACCGACCGCGGTCGCATCGAGTGCGAGCGCGTGCTGCTCTGCGCCGGCATCTGGGGACCGAGCGTCGGCGCGCTCGCGGGGGTCCCGGTCCCACTCGTCGCGGTGCAGCACCAGCTCGTGTGGACCGACCCGGTCCCCGAGCTCGCGGGCCTGTCGGGCGACGCGTGGGCGCGGCACCCGGTCGTCCGCCACCAGGACCGCTCCCTCTACTTCCGCCAGCGCGAGGACCACTACGGCGTCGGCAACTACCGCCACGAGCCGATCGTCACGCCGCAGTCGGCACTCCGGCGCCCGGGCGAGGGGCCGATGCCCTCGCTCATGCCATGGACGCCGGACGACTTCGACCTCTGCGAGTCGGAGACCGAACGCCTCTTCCCCGCGCTCCGCGGCCGGATGCGCCCGAGCGACCCCGCGCGCTCGATCAACGGGATGTTCTCCTTCACGCCGGACGCGGGGTCCGTCGTGGGCGAGAGCGCGCGCGTCCGCGGGCTGTGGCTCTGCGAGGCGGTGTGGGTGACCCACGCGGCCGGGATGGCACGCCAGGCGGTCGAGTGGATGGTCGAGGGCGAGCCCTCGTACGACCTTGCCGAGGCCGACGCGAACCGCTTCTACCCGTTCCAGACGTCGGCGCCCTACGTCACGGAACGCGGCAAGCAGCAGTACCGCGAGGTCTACGACATCCTCCACCCGCTCACGCAGCCGGCGCGCCCGCGCGACCTGCGCCTGTCGCCGTTCCACGAGCGCCAGCGCGCGCTCGGCGCGCACTGCTTCACCGGTGCCGGTTGGGAGCGTCCGCAGTGGTACGCCGCGAACGCGCCGCTCGTCGGCGGGGTCACCCACGAGTGGGCGCGGCGGACCGGCTGGGCGGCGCAGAACTGGTCGCCGATCGTCGGCGCGGAGCACCTCGCGGTGCGCGAGCGCGTGGGGCTCTTCGACATCACGCCGTTCGCGAAGTTCGACGTCGAGGGCGAGGACGCCCTCGCGTACCTCGAGCGGGTGTTCGCGAACCGGATCGACCGGCCGGTCGGCTCGGTCGTCTACACCGCGGCGCTCACCCACCGCGGCGGCATCCGCCTCGACCTCACCGTGACGCGGAAGGAGGAGGGGTTGTTCCGCGTCGTGACCGGCGGCGGCTCCGGCCAGCACGACCTCGCGTGGATGCGCCGGCAGGTCCGCGAGGGCGAGCGCGTGCGGATCACCGAGCGGACCGGGAGCCTCTTCGGCCTCGGGCTCTGGGGGCCGGCCGCCCGCGAGGTACTCGCCGCGGTGAGCGACGCGGACGTCTCCGACGGCGCGTTCCCGTACCTCACCGCCCGGTACGTGAACGTCGGCGAGGTCGCACCGGTCTGGGCGCAGCGGATCTCGTACGCGGGGGAACTCGGCTGGGAGCTCTACGGGCAGTTCGCGATGGGCCGGCGCGTGTGGGACCTGCTCATGGAGGCCGGCCGCGAGCATGGCATCGTCGCGGCCGGCGGGGGCGCGTTCGACTCCCTGCGGCTCGAGAAGGGCTACCGCCTGTGGGGCCAGGACATCACGCCCGAGCACGACCCGTTCGAGGCCGGGCTCGGCTTCGCGGTCGCGATGGACAAGGGCGAGTTCACCGGACGCGCGGCGCTCGTCGTGGGGGAGGGGGGGGGGTGGGCACCCACACCCCCCCCCCCCACCCCCCCCCCCCCCCCCCCCACCCCCCCCCCCACCCACACACCCCCACCCCCCCC
>JBJTYK010000016.1:0-16430 GCA_046082745.1 Actinomycetota bacterium
CCGTCGGCGACCGCGACGCCGTCCTCGACCTGCGCGGACCCTCGACGCAGGTCCTCGACCTCGGGTCCCGGCTCGTCCTCCCCGGGTTCCAGGACGCCCACGTGCACGCCTCGGCCGGCGGCCTCGAGCGGATCCGCTGCGACCTCTCCCGGGTCCACGGACTCGACGACTACCTCGGCGTCATCCGCGCGTACGCCGACGCGAACCCGGGCGACGGCTGGATCCTCGGGGGCGGGTGGGCGATGGACGTCTTCCCCGGCGGCGTGCCGACGCGCGACCTGCTCGACGCCGTCGTCCCCGACCGCCCCGTGTTCCTGTCGAACCGCGACCACCACGCCGCGTGGGTGAACACCCGCGCGCTCGAGCTCGGCGGCGTCACGGCCACCACCCCCGATCCGGCGGACGGGCGCGTCGAGCGCGATGCGGCCGGGGAGGCGGTCGGCACCCTCCAAGAGGGGGCGATGGACCTCGTCCAACGGGTGATCCCACCGAACGCGGTCGAGGAACAGGTCGCGGGCATCCTCGAGGGCCAGCGCTACCTCCATGCGCTCGGCATCACCGCGTGGCAGGAGGCGATCGTCGGCGACTACGCCGTCACGCCGGACTGCTACGAGGCCTACCTCGAGACGGAGCGGCGCGGGCTGCTCACCGGGCGCGTCGTCGGGGCGCTGTGGTGGGAGCGCGGGAAGGGACTCGCGCAGCTCGACGGCATCCTCGAGCGGCGCGCCCGCGCGCGCGACGGCCGCTTCCGCGCGACGTCGGTGAAGATCATGCACGACGGCGTCGTCGAGAACGGGACCGCGGGGATGCTCGTGCCGTACCTCGACGGGCACGGACACCCGACCGGGAACCTCGGCCTCACGTACTTCGGCGCGGAGGAGCTCATCGAGGCGACGGTTCGGCTCGACCGCGAGGGGTTCCAGTGCCACTTCCACGCGATCGGTGACCGCGCCGTCCGCGAGGTGCTCGACGCGATCGAGGCCGCGCGCGCCGCGAACGGACCGAACGACAACCGGCACCACGTCGCGCACCTCGAGTTCGTCCACCCCGAGGACGTCCCGCGCTTCGCCGCGCTCGGCGCGACCGCGAACGCGCAGGCGCTCTGGGCCTGCCGCGAGTCCCAGCTCGAGCAGCTCACGCTGCCGTTCGTCGACCCCGCGCGCGCCGAGTGGATCTACCCGTTCGGGTCGATCGTCCGCGCCGGCGCGGGACTGTGCGCCGGGAGCGACTGGCCGGTGTCGGAACCCGACGTCCTCCAGCAGGTCCACGTCGCCGTGAACCGGCTCTCGCCGCCCCGCTCGACCTACGCCAGCGCGCACGCGGGGGAGGAGGCGCTCCTGCCCGAGGAGGCGCTCACGCTCGAGCAGGCGATCGCGGCCTTCACGATCGGCTCGGCCGGCATCAACCACCTCGAGGGCGAGACCGGCACGATCGAGGTCGGCAAGGCCGCGGACCTCGCGGTGCTCTCCCGCGACGTCTTCGCGCACCCCGCCGAGGAGATCGGTCTCGCAGAGGTCGAGCTCACGATGGTGGACGGCGCCGTCGTGCACCGCGCCTCCGCGCTCTGACCCCGCGCCAACGCCGCGGTTTGCGCGTCTCCCCCGAGGGGTGTCCAATAGCGCCCTCGGCGCGCCGCGCCACGAGATGGAGGGAGACGGATGTCGAGTCAGGAGGGTGGGACGCGGGTCACCCGGCGTGACCTGTTGCGCGGAGCGGGAACGGCGGCGGTCGGCGGACTCGTCGTGGGCGGGGCCGCCGGGTACGCGATCGGCAGTTCGGGCGGTTCCTCCACCGGCGGCGGCGGCGGGGGTGGCGGCGGCGGCGAGACGATCAAGATCGGCTCGGCGAGCTCCGTGTCCGGCCCGTACTCGGGCGACGGCCAGGAGATGACGCGCGGCCAGCAGCTCGCGATCGACGACATCAACGCGAACGGCGGCGTCTTCGGGCGCCAGCTCGAGCTCGTCGTCGCCGACGTCGAGGACCTCGCTCCCGAGAAGATGGTGAACGCCGCCCGTCGCCTCACGAACGAGGGCGTCGCGGCGATCTTCTCCGGCTACACGTCGACGACCTCCGTCGAGTTCGACGTCTACGCCGAGTACGGCGCGCCGATGTTCCACCTGAACACGTTCCAGCCGAACGCCGACTACGTCCGCGACAACGGCATCTCGAACATCTACCACTCGTGCCCGACGGAGGTCTGGTACGGGCCGGGGTTCGTGCAGTTCATGCAGCGACTCATCGACTCGGGTCAGTGGACCCCGAGCAGCGAGAGCGTCGCGGTCATCACGAGCAACGACCCCTACTCGATCTCGATCGCGGACACGGTGAAGGCCGCGCTCGAGGCCCTCGGGTGGGAGATCAAGCTCTACGAGCAGGTGACGGCGCCGCTCACGGAGTGGGGGCCGGTCCTCTCGCGCGTCCGCCAGGACCCGCCGGGGCTCATCTTCCACTCCGACTACATCCCGGGCGACCTCGCGTCGTTCCAGCAGCAGTTCCGGGCCGACCCGACGCCCTCGCTCATGTACCAGCAGTACGGGCCGTCGATCCCCGAGTACCTCGACCTCGCCGGCGCGGATGCCGACGGCGTGATCTGGTCGACGGTGATCGGCACGCTGCCGGACGAGACCGGGGACGCGTTCAAGGCGAAGTACCGCGACGCCTACGATTCCGAGCCCGGCCTCAGCCAGGCGGGCGGCGAGTACGACCTCGTGAACCTCTGGGCGCTCGCCGCGGGTGCGGCGGGGGACCCGTTCGACTTCGAGGGCGTGAACGCCGCCCTGAAGCGCCTGAAGTACCGGGGCGTGAGCGGGGTCTACAACTACGTGCCCGGGGAACTCACGGCGCTGCCGTACCCGGACGCGACGCCGGACGCGAGCCTCGGCATGCCCCACATGACGTTCCAGATCCAGGCGGGGCAGCAGGTGCTCATCGACCCGGACCCGTACACGAAGGGCACCTTCCAACTGCCGCCCTGGCTCTAGGGAGGGGATGGGCAGCGGGATGACCGTCGAGGCGGTGCTCCGCGTCGAGGGGCTGTCGAAGCACTACGGCGGCCTCGCGGCGGTGGACGACCTGTCCTTCGCCGTTCGGCCCGGCGAGACCTTCGGGATCGCCGGGCCGAACGGCGCGGGCAAGACGACGCTGTTCGACACGATCACCGGCCACGCACGGGCGACGGGCGGGCGCATCCTCTTCGAGGGCGCCGAGATCCAGTCCCGCCCGTCGCACGCGATCTGCCAGCTCGGCATCGCGCGGACGTTCCAGATCCCGGCGGTCTTCCCCGAGCACACGGTCCTCGGCAACGCCGCGCTCGGCGCCTACTTCGGTCATTCCGCCCGATTCGCGCCGGGACTGCGCTTCGACCCCGCGTCGCTCGAACGGGCGCGCGGCGCCCTCGCCTTCGTCGGCCTCGAGGACCGCGCGGGCGACCTCGCCGGCCCGCTCCCGCTCTTCGACCGCAAGCGCCTCATGATCGCCTCCGCGATCGCGAGCGCGCCGCGCCTGCTCATGCTCGACGAGCCGGTCGGCGGCCTCACGCCGGGGGAGGTCGACGAGATCCTGGCGCTCGTGCGCCGGGTCCGGGAGACCGGCGTCACGATCGTCCTCATCGAGCACGTCATGCGCGCGCTCATGTCGATCTCGGACCGGGTGATGGTCATGAACCACGGGAAGCTCCTCTTCGAGGGGACCCCCGCCGACGTGCAGGGCCACGAGGAGGTCATCCGCGTCTACCTCGGGACGGCCGCGGAGGGGGTGGCGCCGGGTGCTTGAGGTCCGCGACCTCCGCGCCGGCTACGGCGAGACGCCGGTCCTCGACGGCATCTCCTTCGGGGTCGGCGACGGCGAGTTCGTCGTCGTGATCGGCCCGAACGGCCACGGCAAGACGACGCTCCTGCGGACGCTGTCGGGGCTCATCGCCCCGACCGGCGGCGAGATCGCCTTCGGCGGCGAGCGCATCGACGGCGTGAGCGCCGACCGGATCTCGCAGCGCGGGCTCGTCCACATCCCGCAGGGCGACCTCCCGTTCCCGGACATGACCGTCGAGGAGAACCTCCTCCTCGGCGCGTTCCCCGCCGACGCCTGGAAGGTCCGCGGCGAGCGGCTCGAGCGGGTCTTCGGGATCTTCCCGACGCTCGCGGAACGGCGCGGACAGCGCGCCCGCACCCTGTCGGGCGGTGAGCGGCGGATGCTCGCCCTCGGCCGCGGCCTCATGCGCGACGCGCGGATGCTCATGATCGACGAACCCTCGCTCGGCCTCGCGCCGGTCATCGTGAACGAGGTCTACCGCCACATCCGCGAGATCGTCGCGAGCGGCGTGACCCTCCTGCTCGTCGAGGAGAACTTCAGCCACGTCCAGGCCTTCGACGCCCGCGTGCTGCTCCTCGAGTCCGGGCGCATCGTCCGGGAGGGCTCGGTCGACGAGCTCCTCCACGACCGCGCCGTCATGGCGACGTACCTGGGGGCCTGAGGATGTCGACGTTCGTGCAGGGGATCGTGAGCGGCCTCGTGACCGGATCGATCTACGCGCTCATGACGGTCGGGATGACCCTCATCTACGGGACGCTCCGCACGCTGAACATGGCGCACGGCTCGATGGTCATGCTCGGCGGCTACGTCGCCTGGATGCTCTTCGACTCGCTCGGGCTCGGCCCCGTCCCCGGGATGCTCGCCGCGGTCGTCGTCGCCTTCCTCTTCGGGCAGGCGATCCAGCGCGTCGCGGTCCGGCCGCTCATCGGGCGCCAGGGCGTCGACTTCGAGATGACCGCCTTCATCTCGACCTTCGCGGTCACGATCGTGCTGTCGAACCTCGCGCTCCAGCTCTACGGCGCGCGGAACAAGGCGGTCCCGCCGGTCATCTCGGGGCGGCTCTCGCTCCTCGCGGGGGTGACGGTGAGCTGGCATTCGATCGTGATGGCGGGGGTCGCGGTCGGGACGCTCGTCGGCCTCGCGCTGTTCCTGTCGCGGACCCGCTACGGGCTCGCGATCAGCGCGGTCGCCCAGCAGCTCGACGCCGCGCGGCTCGTCGGGATCGCCGCCGAGCGGGTCTACAGCCTCACGATGGGCGTGTCGTCGGCCCTCGCGGCGATCGCGGGGGTCCTGCTCGCGAGCGTCTTCTTCGTCTCGCCGAACGCGGGGGACCTCCCGCTCCTCAAGGCGCTCATCGTCGCGATCTTCGGCGGGCTCGGGAGCGTGCGCGGGACGATCTACGCGGCCTACGTCATCGGGCTCCTCGAGGCGCTCATCTCGACCTACCTCGGCGTGAAGTGGTCGCTGCCGGGGCTCTTCCTCGTCATCATGGTCGTGATGCTCGTGCGTCCGACGGGCATCCTCGGCAAGCCCGAGGAGGCGCGGCTCTGATGGCGTCGGGACCCGCGGACCTCGCCCGGGGGATGGGGTGGAAGCCCGTCCCGGTCGCGCGTACGGCGGCGATCGTCGCGGCCGCGGTCGCGCTGCCGCTCGTGTGGCGCAACGACTACGTGATCGACGTCGCGCTCACCGCGCTCATCTGGACGATCCTGAACCACTCCTGGAACCTCCAGCTCGGGATGGGCGGCATCTGGAACTTCGGTCAGCTCGCGATCTTCGCCGTCGGGGGCTACACGGCCGCGCTCCTCGGCCTCCACACCGGCCTGCCGCCCTGGTTCTCGCTCATCCTCGGCGGCCTCGCCGCCTCGGCGGTGAGCGTCGTCGTGGGGCTGCCGGTGCTCCGGCTCCGCGGCATCTACGCCTCGCTCCTCACGTTCTCGTTCGGGGAGGTCGTGCGCCTGCTCGTGATCTCCGACGAGAGCGGGTTCACCGGCGGGTCGTTCGGGCTCTCGGGGATCCCCGGCCTCGCCTTCGAGGGGCTCTCGGGCGACGCCCGCCAGCGGGCCTACTACTGGCTCGCGCTCGCGGTCGTCGTCGCCGTGACGTTCTTCCTGCGCACGTTCGTGCGGTCCCCCCTCGGGAGCGCCCTCCGGGCGCTCCGTGACGCGCCGGGGTACGCGGCCTCGCGCGGGGTGAGCCCGCTCCGGCTCCAGGTCATCACGTTCGCGACCTCCGCGTTCATCGCGGGGATCGCCGGGGGCTTCTACGCCTCGTACTTCGGGGTCATCTCGCCGAGCGTCATGGGCCTCGGCCCGATGTCGCTGTTCGTCGCGATGCTCGTCGTCGGCGGCATGGGGACCGTCGCGGGGCCGGTCGTGGGGACCGCGGTCATCATGGTCGTCTCCGAGTACCTCCGGGACTTCGACGAGCTGCGGCTCGTGATCGTGGGGCTCATCCTCCTCGCGACGATCGTCCTCGCGCCGCGGGGCCTCGTCCCGGCGCTCGAGGGGGCGCGGTCGCGGCTCTCGCGCTGGGTCGCGGAGGACGAGGCCTCGCCGGGGCAGCCGTCGTGATCGCCTGGCCCGGGGGGGCGCGCGCCGCCGTCGCGTTCACGTTCGACTTCGACGCCGAGGAGGTCTGGATCGGCGAGGACCCGGCGAACGCCGAGCGGCCGGGCATCCTCTCGCAGGGCACCTACGGCGCGAAGGTCGCGGTGCCGCTCGTCCTCGACGTCCTCGCGCGGCGCGGCGTGCGGGCGTCCTTCTTCGTGCCGGGGCGGGTCGCGGAGCGGCACCCCGACCGCGTCCGGGAGATCGTCGCCGGGGGCCACGAGCTCGCCCATCACGGGTACACGCACACCTCGCCGACGAAGCTCTCGCCCGAGGAGGAGGAGCGCGAACTCCTCCGTGGCCGCGAGGTGCTCGCGTCCTTCGGTGTCCCGATCACCGGGTACCGCTCGCCGTCGTGGGACTTCAGCGCGGCGACGCTCGGGCTCCTCGAGCGCCACGGCTTCGCGTACTCCTCGAACCTCATGGACGACATCCGGCCGTACCGCCACGCGGGAGGCGCGGTCGTCGAGGTGCCGATCCAGTGGATCCTCGACGACGCGCCGCACTTCTGGTTCGACCCCGCGTCGTGGACGAAGAAGATCTCGACCGTCGAGGAGGTCCGCTCGATCTGGGAGGCCGAGGTGCGCGGCATCGTCGGCCTCGGGGGCGCGGCGATCGTCACCTGCCACCCGCAGGTGATCGGTCGGCCGGGACGCATCGGGTTCCTCGAGGAGTTCATCGCGACGGTCCAGTCGCTTCCCGACGTCTGGATCGCGACGACCGCCGAGATCGCGGCGCTCGCACCGTGAGGGCGCTCGTCACCGGCGCGGCGCGGGGCCTCGGGGAGGCCGTCGCCCGCAGGCTCGTCGCCGACGGCGCGAGCGTCGCGCTCGTCGACCGCTCGGAGGCCGTGCGGTCGACCGCCGACCGGCTCGTCGCGGGCGCGGCGGGGACCGTCGTCGCGGCCGTCGGGAGCGTCGCCGACGACGCCTGGGTCGCCGCGGAGGTGCCCCGGCTCGTCGCGGCGCTCGGTGGGCTCGACCTCCTCGTGAACAACGCCGGGATCGGCGGCCCCTCGACCGAGGTCGCCGACACCGACCCGGCGGCGTTCCGCGAGGTCCTCGACGTGAACCTCGTCGGAACCTTCCTCGTCGCGCGCGCGTGCATCCCGGCGCTGCGCGCGGCCGGTGGGGGCGCGATCGTGAACCTCGGCTCGATGTTCGGGCAGGCGGGGGTCGCCGGCGGTGCACCGTACTCGTCGTCGAAGGGCGGCGTCGCGCTCCTCACGCATTCGCTCGCGCTCGAGCTCGGTCCGCACGGCATCCGCGTGAACACGATCGCGCCGGGCAACATGCTCACGGAGATGCACCTCGACGACCTGCGGACCCGTGCCGCGACGGACGGCGTCGGCCTCGAGGAGGAGGTCGAGCGCGTGCGTCGAAGCGTCCCCCTCGGCCGCCACGGGACCGGCGACGACATCGCGGGCGCGGTCGCCTGGCTCGCGTCGCCCGACGCCGCCTACGTGACCGGCCAGACGATCGCCGTGAACGGCGGGGTGCTGCTCTCGTGAGCGGGGTCGCCGGACGGCGCGCGCTCGTGTCGGGCGGAGGGTCGGGGATCGGTCTCGCCACGGTGCGGCTCCTCCGGGAACGCGGCGCGGCGGTCGTCGCCGGCGACCGCTCGTCGCAGGACGGGCCGGAGAGCGTCCGCCTCGACGTCCGCGACCCCGAGGCGATGGAGGGCGCGCTCGATCGCGTCGAGGAACGCCTCGGCGGGCCCGTCGACCTCCTCGTGAACGCCGCCGGTATCTACCGCGTGACGCCGATGGCCGAGATGTCGGTCGGGGAGTGGGACGACGTCCTCGACACGAACCTCCGCGGGACCGCGTTCGCGACGCGGGCGGTCGTCGGCCGGCTCGGCGGCGGCGCGGGCTCCGTCGTGAACGTCGCGTCGATCGCCGCGTACCTCGGCGACGCCGCCGAGCCGGCCGCCGCCTACGAGGCGAGCAAGGCGGGCGTCGTCGGACTCACCCGGCAGCTCGCCGTCGAGTACGGTCCCGCCGTGCGCGTGAACGCCGTCGCCCCCGGCCTCGTCGCGACCCCGATGCTCCAGATGACCGAGGACACCCCGGAGGGCGCCGCCTACCTCCGCGACCGCGTGATCCTCCACCGGATCGGACGGCCCGAGGAACTCGCGGAGACGATCGTCTTCCTCGCCTCCGACGCGGCCTCGTACGTGACGGGGGCGACGCTCCTCGTCGACGGCGGGGTGACGGCCTGGTGACGTTCCCGCACGTCCGCGTCTCCGGGGGGCCGCGCGAACGCGGCGAGGGCTACGGCGAGCAGGCGCGGGAGCGCATCGCGACCTCGATCGCGGCCTACCGCGAGGTCTTCGCCGCCTACACCGGCTGGTCGTGGGAGGAGGTCCGCGCGCAGGCCGACCGCTACCGCGCGCCGATCGCCGCGTTCGACGCCCGCTACCTCACGGAGATGGAGGGGATCGCGGCCGGTGCCGGCGTGGACCTCTCCGACGTCCTCGCGATCAACGTGCGCACCGAGGTCATGCTCTCGGCGAAGGCGCGGATGGCGGAGGCCTCGGGTCGCGTCGCGAAGGAGTGCAGCGCGTTCGCGGTGCTCCCCGCGGCGAGCGCCGACGGGCACGTGCTCGCCGGGCAGAACTGGGACTGGCTCCCGCACTGCCACGACACCGTCGTCATCCTCGAGGCCGAACAGGACGAGGGCCCGAACTTCGTGACCGCGGTCGAGGCCGGGCTCCTCGCGAAGACCGGCATGAACTCCTCGGGGATCGCGGTCATGACGAACGCCCTCGTGACCGACGAGGACCGCGGCGAGCCCGGTATCCCGTACCACCTGCTCCTGCGGGCCTTCCTCGACGCGGAGACGATGTCGGACGCGCTCGCGACGGCGCAGCGGGGGTTCCGCTCCTCCTCGGCGAACTACCTCCTCGCGGGGCGTGACGGGCTCGCGGTCGACCTCGAGGTGACCCCCGGCGACTACTCGCGGATCTTCCTGAACTTCCCCGAGGAGGGCGTGCTCCTCCACACGAACCACTTCCGGTCGCCGGCCTTCGTCGGCAAGGACGCCTCGCTCTGGTTCGCCCCGGACAGCCCGTTCCGCCTCGAGCGCCTCCGCGAGGCGGTGCGCGCGGCGCGGCCGGGGCTCACGCTCGACACGTTCCGCGCGGTCCTCGCCGACCACGCGAACTACCCCTCGGCGGTCTGCTGCCACCCGGACCCGCGCCTGCGGCCGGTCGACCAGAGCTCGACGGTCGTGACGGTCCTCATGGACGTCACCGACGCGCGGATCCTCGTCGCGGACGGTCACCCGTGCGAGACGCCCTTCCGGGAACTCGACGTGCGCGCGCTCCTCGCGAAGGAGAGCCCGCTCCGGAGGCCGGCGTGACGATCGGACTCGGCTTCGGGCTCATCACGTGCCAGCGGTATCCGGGCGATCCGCGGGATGACGCCACGCTGTACGCGGAGGCCCTGGACCTCGCGACGCTCGCGGAGGACCTCGGCTTCGACTCGGTGTGGACCTCGGAGCACCATTTCGTGGACGACGCGTACCTGCCGTCGGTGCTGCCGCTCTCCGCGGCGATCGCCGCGCGCACGTCGCGGGTGCTCGTCGGCACCGCGCTCCTGCTGTCGCCGCTCCACGAGGCGCTGCGGGTCGCCGAGGACGCCGCGGTCGTCGACCTCATCGCGGGCGGACGGCTCGTCCTCGGGGTCGGGCTCGGGTGGCGCGACGAGGAGTTCGAGGCGCTCGGCGTCCCGCTCCGGGACCGGGTGCGGCGGCTCGAGGACTCGATCGCGGTGTACCGGCAGGCCTGGTCGGGCGAGGCCGTGACCGGAGGGCAGACGCTGCGGTACCCGGGCGTCGCCGTCCGACCGCTCCCGGCGCGTCGCGGCGGTCCGCCGATCTGGATCGGCGCGCTCGCCGAGCCGGCGATCGCGCGGGCGGGGCGGATCGCGGACGGGTTCATGGCGACCGAGGTGTCGGTCGAGGGTCTGGCGGAGCAGGTGCGGGTCGCCCGTGCGGCCCGCCGGGAGGCGGGCCGCACTGGCGACCTCGCGATCAGCGTCCACCTCCCGACGTTCGCCTGGGAGGGCGACGACGCCTGGGAGATCGTGCGCGAGCACCACCGCTACGTCGGCTGGAAGTACGACGACATGGGGGCGTCGCGGGGACGCACCGGTGAGCCGCCGGCGCCGCCGCCGATCGACGCGGACCTCGACGCGACCCTGCGGGAGCAGATCGTCCTCGGGACCCCGGAGGAGGTCGCCGCCCGCATCCGCGACTTCGCCGCGGCCGCGGGCGGCGACCTCCACTACATCGCGCGGCTCTACTTCCCCGGGCTGCCAGCGGCGATCCAGCGGGAGGCGATGCGCGTGTTCGCCGAGCGCGTCGCCCCGCTCGTGCGCTGAGGGGGAGTCCCGTGTCCGGCGGGTGGACGATCGGGATCGACACCGGAGGCACCTTCACGGACGCGATGGCCGTGCACCGCGACGGCCGCGTCGCGATCGCGAAGGTGCCGTCCACCCCCGATGATCCGTCGCGCGGCCTCGTCGCGGGCGTTGCGGAACTCCTCGCGGGCGGCATCGACCCCGCCGACGTCGAACTCGTGTTCCACGGGACGACGGTCGCGACGAACGCGATGCTCACGGGGCGTCGGAGCCACGTCGTCCTCGTCGCGACCGAGGGGTTCGGCGACCTCATGGCCTACCGCGATGGGACGCGCCCGGTGCTCTACGACCTGCGCCAGCGGCGCCCCGACCCGATCGTCGCGCCCGAGGACCGCGTCGAGGTCGCCGAGCGCCTCTCGAGCCTCGGCGAGGTCGTCGTCCCGCTCACCGACGCGGAGGTCGAGCGCGTCGTCGCGGAGGTCGCGGCGCGCTCGCCCGACGCCGTCGCGATCGCGCTGCTGTTCTCGTACCTCGACGACCGCCACGAGCGGCGCCTCGCGGAGGCGATCCGCGCCCGACTGCCCGGCGTTCCCGTCACGGCCTCCGCCGAGGTCGCGCGGGAGTTCCGGGAGTACCCGCGCACCGCGACGGCGGTCGTGAACGCCTCGCTGCGACCGATCGTCGGCCGCTACGTGGGGGAGGCCGAGCGCGGCGTCGGGGCCCTGGGGGTCGCCGCGCCGTTCCTCGTCATGCAGTCGAGCGGCGGGTGCGTCCCCGCGGGGCGCGCGGAGGCCGAGGCGCATCGGCTGCTCCTGTCGGGGCCGACCGCGGGCGTGGCCGGCACGGTCGCGCTCGCCGAGCGACGGGGCCTCGACGGCGTCATCTCCTTCGACATGGGCGGGACGTCGATCGACGTCTGCCTCGTCCAGGGGCGCACGCCGCCGACGACCTCGCGCCAGCGCGTCGAGGACCACCCCATCCTCGTTCCGTCGGTCGACATCGTGACGGCGGGTGCCGGGGGAGGAAGCATCGCGCGCGTCGATCGCGCCGGCCGGCTCCGCGTCGGGCCGGAGAGCGCCGGCGCGGACCCGGGCCCCGCGGCGTACGGACGGGGCGGCGAGGAGCCGACGCTCACCGACGCGCACGTCGTCACGGGCGTCCTCGGCCACGCGCCGCTCGCCGGGCGGCTCCCGCTCGACCCGGACCTCGCGGAACGCGCGGTGCGGCGCGTCGCGCGGCCGCTCGGCCTCGAGGTCGCGGCCGCCGCCGAGGGGATCATCGCGGTCGCGACCGCGCACAGCGTCGGGGCGCTGCGGCGCGTGTCCGTCGAACGCGGGCTCGACCCGCGCGGGTTCTCGCTCGTGGCGTTCGGGGGTGCCGGGCCGCTGCTCGCGGGACGGCTCCTCGACGAGCTCGGGCTCGCCGCCGCGATCGTCCCGCCGCACCCGGGCCTCTTCTCGGCCGCGGGCCTCATGGCGGCGAGCCTGCGGCTCGACGAGGCGCAGACCGTGCTCCGTCCGCTCGCGCCCGGGCTCGCGGACGAGCTCCTCGCGTGGTTCCGGTCGGCCCGCGACCGGCTCGTCGCCCAGCTCGTGGCGGACGGGATCCCGCGGTCGCGCACGCGGGTCGTCGCGAGCGCCGACTGCCGGTACGAGGGGCAGGGGTTCGAGCTCGAACTGCCGCTCGCGTCGGTCTCCCGCGCCGCGCTCCTCGCGCTCCCGCGCGCCTTCGCCGAGCGCCACCGCGCGATGTACGGCCACGCGGACCCGCGCGAGGCGATCGAGGTCGTGACCGTGCGGCTCGCGGCGTTCGGGGAGGTCCGTCGCAGCGAGCCGGGCGCGCCGCCGCGCGGCGGCCGCGAGCCCGAACGCGAGGCGCTCGTCGCGCGGCGTCGCGCCCTGGTCCACGGGGCGAAGGCGCCGCGGACCGTGCCGGTCTACCGGCGGGACGCCCTGCGCGCCCGCAACGTCCTCGCCGGCCCCGCGATCGTCGAGCAGATGGACTCGACGACGGTCGTCGGCGTCGGCCAGCGGGCATCCGTCGACGACGAGGGGAACCTCTGGATCCGGAGGGCGCGGTGAAGCTCGACCCGATCACGTTCGAGCTCCTCCACGCCGGCCTCCTGTCGGCGGCCGAGGAGATGGGCATCGTCCTCAAGCGCTCGAGCTACAGCCCCATCATCCGCGAGATGGACGACTTCTCCTGCGCGATCTTCCGCGCCGACGGGGACCTCGTCGCGCAGGCCGACTTCATCCCCGCGCAGCTCGGCGCGATGTCGCTCGTCGTCCGCTCGGTCCTCGACCGCTGGGGCGACGAGATCCGCCCGGGCGACGTGTTCGTCGCGAACCACCCCTACCTCGGGGCGATGCACACCCCCGACGTGAACATCCTCCAGCCCGTCTTCGTGCGCGGGCGTCGGTTCGCGTGGGTCGGCTCGGCAGCCCATCACATCGACGTCGGCGGCGTGAACCCCGGCACGGAGGGACCCGATCTCCGGGAGGTCTACGCCGAGGGCGTCATCCTGCCTCCGGTGCGGCTCTACCGCGGCGGCGAGGAGAACCGCGACCTCTTCGACCTCCTCACCGAGAACGTCCGCGACCCGGCCTCGACCATCTCGGACCTCCGCGCCCAACGCGCGGCCTGCCTCCTCGGGGAGCGGCGCGTCCGGGAACTCGTCGCGCGCCACGGCGAGGCGACGGTGCGGGCGGGGTTCGACCAGGCGCTCGACGCGGTCGAGCGGGCGCTCCGCGCCTCGTTGCGGGACCTCCCGGACGGCGAGGCCGAGGCGGAGGGCTTCCTCGACGACGACGGCCGCGGCGGCCCGCCCACGCGGATCCACGCGCGACTCGCGAAGCGCGGCGACCGCCTCGTCGTCGACCTCTCCGGCTCCTCGCGCCAGGTCGCGGGCGCCTTCAACGTCCCGTGGGCGAGCACGCGCGCTGGCGTCGTCTACGCGATCCGGGCGATGACCGATCCCTCGCTCACGACGAACGACGGGATCCTGCGCGCGGTGGAGATCGTGTGCCCGCGGGGCACCGTCCTGAACCCCGAGCCGCACGCGGCGGTCTCGGTCCGCCACAACACGTGCCAGCGGCTCGCCGACGTCCTCGTGCGCGCGTTCTCGCGCCTGTGGCCGGAGCGGGGCGTCGGGAGCAGCACCGTCACCTTCGTCGGCATCAACCTCGCGAGCCGCTCGCCGCGCTCCGGCCATCCGTCGGTGCTCGCCGACGTCGTCGGGGGCGGCACCGGCGCGCACGCCGACGGCCCCGGGCTCGACGGGGTCGACACGTACATGGCGAACGTCGGGCTCATGCCCGTCGAGGTCGCCGAGACGAACTACTCCGTGCGGATCCGCCGGACGTCGCTCCGCGAGGGATCCGAGGGGGGCGGCGTCCACCACGGCGGCCGCGGGCTCGTCCGGGAGTACGAGATCCTCGAACGCCCGGAGGTGATCACCTTCTACGCCGAACAGACCGACCCGCGCTTCGCGCCGGCGGGGGAGTCCGGTGGCGGCGCCGCGGCCCCGAGCCGCATCACCGTGCTCGGCCCCGACGGCGAACCGCTGCCGCTCGGGCAGAAGGCGACCGTGGAACTCGCCCCGGGCTCCGTGGTCCGCGTCGAGACGAGCGGCGGCGGGGGCTTCGGCGCGGGGTGAGGCGCGGCGGCGGCGGATGCCGCCGCGCCCCCCGGAGCGTCAGTTCTCGCCCTGGGCCTTCGTGTAGGCGGGCTCCCCGTCGAACTCCTGGAGCTTCTCGATGTGCATCCAGCGCACCTTCGCGCCGATCCGCTGCACGAGGTCGAACGCGGTCGCGTCCGTGAGCTCCCCGGGTTCGTGCAGCATCACGCGGCAGCGCCACTGGTCGACGGTGTCGGTGATCGCACCACCCGTGGCCGGGTAGACCTGCGTCCCACGGCTCGAGATCATCTTCAGGTTCCCGGCCGACCCGGCGAGGGCGCCCTCGACGATCGGTCCGAGCTCGGCCGGCGTCATCGCCGCCTCCACGAAGACGTCCATCCCGACCACCCGGCGCTCCTGGACCTGGACGAAGTCGGCGCGCGTGTCGATCTTCGGCAGCGTGATCGGGCGGTACTCGCGGACCTCCCAGTTCGCCGAGCGCTTCCCGAGGTTCCCGATGATCGCGTCGGTGTAGGCGGTCGTCCCGACGCCCTTGTCATAGCCGACGATGTCGCCGGTCAGGACCCCGGATTCGAGGGTCACGAGGACCGCGTGCTCGATGTCGGCCGCCTCGGCGAAGAGCCCGATGTGGCGGAGCAGCATCACGCCGGTGAGGATGAGGGCGGTCGGGTTGATCACGTCCTTGCCGGCGTACTTCGGCGCGGAGCCGTGGACAGCCTCGAAGATCGCGACCTCGCTGCCGATGTTCGCGCTCGGCGCGAAGCCGAGGCCGCCGATGAGCGCGCTCGACTCGTCGGAGAGGATGTCGCCGTTCATGTTCGTCGTGACGATCACGTCGAACTGCTCGGGCTTCTTCACGAGCTGGTGGGCGCAGTTGTCGACGATGACGTGCCACGACTCGATGTCGGGGTACTCCGGGGCGACCGCCTCGAAGGTGCGCTTGAGCGTCCCCTCGGTCATCTTCATGATGTTCGATTTCGTGGCGCACGCGACCGACCTCCGGCCCTCGGCGCGCGCGAGCTCGAAGGCGAAGCGCACGATCTTCTCGCAGCCCTTGCGGGAGATGAGCTTCAGGGTCTGGGCGACCCCGGGCGTCTGCATGTGCTCGATGCCCGCGTAGAGGTCCTCGACGTTCTCGCGGACGACGACGAGGTCGATGCCGCGGCCGCTGTAGGGGGTGGTGACGCCGGGCAGCTCCCGGGCCGGGCGGACGTTCGCGTAGGTCTCGAAGAGCTTGCGGAGCGTCACGTTCGCGCTCTTCTCCCCGAAGCCCACGGGGGTCTCGAGCGGCCCCTTCAGGGCGAGGCGCGTCCGGGACACGGACTCGATCGTCTCGCTCGGCACGCCCGAGGGGAGGCCCTTCTTGAAGACCTCGGCCCCGGCCTCGCATTCCTCCCAGTCGATCGCCGCCCCGGTCGCGTCGATGATGCGCCGCGCGCTCGCGACGACCTCGGGGCCAATGCCGTCGCCGGGGATGAGGGTGATCGCCCTGCCCATCGTTCGCTCCTTTCCGAGGGTCGCCCTATCCTAGCGACGCTCGGAGGGAGGAGGTTCCCATGGGGAAGATGCTGATCCACGTGACGGCCGGAGTCGAATCGCCGACGAAGGCGACCCTCGCCGCGCTCGTCGCGAGGAACGCCGTGGCGGAGGGCCACGAGGTGGACGTCTTCTTCGGGGGCGACGCCGTCAGCCTGCTGCGGCCCGCGACCGCGGAGGCGCTCCAGGGCGTGGGGCTCGGGTCGTTCAAGGAACACCTCGATGCGGCGGTCGCCGGCGGCGCGAAGCTCTTCGCGTCGAAGCTCTCGGGCGTCGCGCGCGGCGTGGGGGAGGGCGATCTCGGCGGGCTGCCGGTCACGTTCGCCGCGCCGAACGAACTCGTCCGCCACGCGCTCGAGGCCGACGGCACGCTGTCGTACTGACGGAAACGCAAGGGGCGGGGCACCTCCCCCGCGGTCCACCCCCTCCCTTGGGGGGCGGAAACCCCCCCTTCCCGGGTTTTGGTTTTTTTCGTTTC
>JBJTYK010000017.1:0-2529 GCA_046082745.1 Actinomycetota bacterium
AGGTGGCGGAGCAGTTCGGCACCGACCCGCGCCCGGTCGTCGCCGGCCGGGAGCGAGAAGAACTTCACCTCCGGGAGGGGCACCGTGGGACACCCGGCGGCGTCGGAGGCCTCGTTCAGGCGCACGAGCGCGTCGGACACCGCGATCGCCGCCGCAGCGAAGGCGTTCGCGGCGATCGCCGCGGCGAGCGTCGGGGAGCCGACCGATCGGGCGAGGTGCTCGACGATCGTGCCGACGCCCCCCTCCCACCCGGCGGAACGGGCCTGCGCGTAGCCGTCGCTCGTGCGGCGAACGATCCGCAGCGCCGTGACCTCCGCGGCGGCGCGCCACGGTCCCTCGGCACCGAACCACGCCTCGGAACGCGCGAGGAGCTCCGGCGTCCGCGCGTACCGGACGAGGTCGTCCTCGGTCCCGAGCGCGGAGGACCACGCGGCGCGCCGTCCGCCGGTCGCCTCCTCGGGGAGGTCCGCGAGGATCGCGGCGGCATCGGGGACGGCGGTCGCCGGCAGGGCGCCCGGGGTGAGCGCCTGGCCGATCGCGAGGCGATTCTGGGTCGCGAACGCGACGAGTTCCGCGGCGAGGTACTCCATGCCGCGACGGTGGCGCGGCGCGCACGGATCGAGGAGCGCCTCGCGTCGACGCGACGCGCGGACCGCGATGATCCCGACGAGCGCCACGACCGCGAGGACGCCGAGCGTGCCGAGCGCGAAGAGAGCGATCGGCAGCCCGGAACCCGCCTCCGGCCCGGGGACGACCCCGTCGGTCGCCGCACCGGTGGGACTCTCCGTCGCCGTCGGTTCGTCGGTCACCGACGGGGTCGCGGTCGGGCTGCCGACGAGCGCCCGCTCGATGCAGTCGCCGCCGGTCCCCGTCTCGGCGCCGAGGTAGCGACAGGTGATCTGGACGCCGAGGTCCTCGACCGTCACGACGACCCGGATGAGCTGCGTGTCGTGGAGCCCGGTGTCGCAGGGCGGATGCGGGTGCGACCACTGGAGGATGTTCGGCGCGGGGTTCGACGCCGTCCCGCAACCGGGACTGTTCCAGTCGATCTCGAGCGTCTGCTGGACTTCGGCGGGCGCGGTGATCTGGATCGTGTACTCGGTCACCGAGGCCTCGACGAAGTACCGGGCGTCGATCGGCGACACCTGGACCTCGCCCGCGGCACCGGCGGGGACCGCGAGGAGCACCGCCGACGCGGCGAGGCACGTCGCCGCGGCGAAGCGCGTGGCACGGCGCATCAGTAGTCGACCTCCACGCCGTCCATCGCGCCGGGCAGCTCCGAGATCGCCGACTGGAGCTTCATGAGGAGTCCCATGTCGCCGGCGACCTTCAGGCGGCCGGTCATGAACGCGGTCACGGGGTTCAGTTCCCGCTTCGCCATCGCGGTCGCGACGACGAGGTCCTGGGTGATCGTGACGTCGGCGTCGGCGGCATCGCCCGAACCCACGCGCACCGCGCCGCCTTCGATGCGGATCCAGTAGCGCCGCTCGCCGTCGGGCCCGGGGACGACCTGCTGGATCGTGGCGTCGGCGGTCGCCTTCGCACGGAAGGCCTCGCTCGCGTTCAGGCGAGCCTCGACCTCCGCGAGCCACTCCTCCGACAGGAACGCGATCCCCACCCGGGCCTCCCACGCGCCGCGCGACGGGGGGAGTCTACGCGCGGGGCCCGACCCGGCACGGTCCGGCGGGCGCCGCGGGGACCGTGCGTGGCGGGCATCGGTGCCGGGGCACCGCGCGCGCGGGGACCTCGGCGGGACGCGCGCCCCGCGGCCCGTGCGGGTGCACGGTCACCCCACGAAGAGGTCGGGGTCGGTGAGGTGCCGGACGTCGTTCAGGAACCGGATCACGCGGGCGTGGCCCTCGACGACGACCGAGTTGATCGACGTGTTGTCCGGCAGGAAGAACATCGCCTGCGGCAGTCCGAGGAGCGGCGAGAGGTAGGCGTTGATGACGCCGCCGTGGCAGACGACGAGGACGTTGCCGGGCGGCGCCTCCGCGAGGATCCGCTCGATCGCGGCGGTCACGCGGTCGCGGAACGCGTCGAGGTCCTCCGCGCCCGGGGCGTTCACCCAGATCGCGTCCTGGTTGCGGAACCGGTGCAGGAGCTGGTCGTCGCCCGCGATGACCTCCTCGAACGCGCGGCCCTCCCACGAGCCGACGTGCGATTCGATGAGCTCCTCGTCGGTGCGGACCTCGGCGCCGGTCGCGGCGACGTACGGGGCGATCGTCTCGCGCGTACGGCGCATCGGCGAGCAGTAGATCGCGGCGGGCGGATCCATCACGAGGAGGCGCCGCGCGAGGAGGTCCGCCTGCCCGCGACCGACCTCGTCGAGCGGCGGGTCCCACTGCGGGCCGCGCGCGTACCCCCGGAACTCCTGCGAGGACGCGTCGGAGCGACCGTGTCGGACGAGGAAGAGGATGCGCGGCTGCGCGTGCGGGACGTTCACCCGCGCACGCTCCGGCGCCACGCGCCTAGGAAGCGGCGCGCGGAGCCAAAAGCCTCGACATCGGCGCACCACCAAAAACAGAC
>JBJTYK010000018.1:0-7864 GCA_046082745.1 Actinomycetota bacterium
CCCCCCCCCCCCCCCCCCCCCCCCCCCCCCCCCCCCCCCCCCCCCCCCCCCCCGACCCGCATCTCCGTTCGGCCGTCGTTCGCCGCGCACCTGCTCGCCTTCCTCGACGCCGTGACCGCGTGATGCGCCGGCGCGACCTGCGGCTCGACCCGGGGCGGATGCGCGTCTGGGAGGCGGGGTCCGGGCCGACGCTCCTCGCGATCCACGGCGTCGGCGGCTCGGGCCGCTACTTCGCCGAGCTCGCCGAGCGCGTCGGCGACCGCTACCGCGTCGTCGCGCCCGACCTCCTCGGCTTCGGCGGCTCGGACAAGCCCGACGCCCGCTACGACCGCGCGTTCCACCTCGGATGCCTCGACGCCGCGGTCGCCGACGTCGACGGACCGGTGACGCTCGTCGGTCATTCGCTCGGCGGCCTCCTCGCGGCGCTCTGGGCGTCGGCGAACCCGGGACGCGTCGCGGGGCTCGCGATCGCCGCCGCGCCGTTCCCGTGGGCCGACGGCGAGCAGGCGTGGATGCGGGACGGCGCCGCGCCGCCGCGGCGGCGCGGCTCCGTCCGCGCGCTGAAGGTCCTCGTCCCCCTCCTCGCCCTGCCGATCGGCGTCGCGCAGGGCTTCCCCGCCGGCGTCTCGCTCGACTACGGCCGGCAGCGCTTCGGCCCGCGCGTGCGGACGCTCTGGTGGACGCTCCACGACCCCGACGCGCTCGCGGACCTCGAGGGCCTGCGGTCGCTCCGCGCCCCCGCGCTCCTCGCGTTCGCGCAGGGCGACCGCTCGGTGCCCCCCGAGCACCTCGACCGCTGGGCCGCCTACCTCCCGGAGGCCGAGCGACGCCTCCTCCCCGCGGGCGACCACCAGTTCCTCCTGCGCGACGGGGTCGGTCCCGTCGCCGAGTGGCTCCTCGCGCGGGAGACCGCATCGTGACGACCGAACCCCCCGGCCTCGCCCCCGCCCGCGCGCTCGGCCTCGACCCCCGCGTCGTCGCGACCGAGCGCCCGTCGTCGGCCGAGGAGAGCGCTGCGCTCCAGGGCATCCCGCTCGGGAACCTGCTCCGCACGATCGTCGTGCGCCGCGGCGCCGACGACTACGTCTTCGTCCTCGTCCCGGGCGGTCGCCAGATCGACTGGCCGGCGCTGCGCCGCCACCTCGGCGTCTCGCGCCTGTCGCTGCCCGACAAGGAGGAGGCGCGCGCGGCGACCGGCTACGAGCGGGGCACGATCACGCCGTTCGGGTCCTCGCGCGCGTGGCCGGTCGTCGCCTCGCCGGCGATCGCCGACCTCGACCCCGTCGCGATCGGCGCCGGCGCCCACGGCACGAACCTCCACCTCCCCGGGCGCGCGCTCCTCGCGGCGCTCGGCGCGGACCTCGCGGAGGTCACCCGCCCGGACGAGCCCGCGCCGGGCGACGCCGCGCCGTCCGCCTAGGTGTTCGAGTCCGGGAAGGACGCCTTCTTCCGCTCGATCCACTCCCGGAGCGCCTCGTCGACGGCCGGGTCGATCGCGGGTGCCTCGTACACGGCGAGCGTGCGCTTCCAGATCGCGTTCGCGCGCTGCGCGGCGTCGCGGCTGCCTTCCGCCTCCCACTGCTCGAAGGAGTTCGAGTCCGCGACGTTCGAGCGGTAGAACGCCGTCTCGAAGTTCGCGAGCGTGTGCGCGCTGCCGAGGAAGTGCTGGCCCGGCTCCTGCGCGAGGATCGCGTCGAGCGCCTGGCCGTTTGGGGTGAGGTCGACGCCGCGGGCGAAAGCCGCGACCATCCCGCACTGGTCGACGTCGAGGACGAACTTCTCGTAGCCCATCGCGAGCCCGCCCTCGAGCCAGCCGGCCGCGTGGAGGACGAAGTTCGTCCCGGCGAGGATCGTCGGCTGGAGCGTGTTCGCGGACTCGTAGGCCGCCTGCGCGTCGGGGACCTTCGCGGCGCAGAGCGACCCGCCGCTGCGGAACGGCACGCCGAGCCGCCGGGCGAGCGCGGCCATGACGTAGAGGACGAGCGCCGGCTCCGGCGTCCCGAACGTCGGCGCCCCCGACTGCATCGACATCGACGACGCGAACGACCCGAGGACGACCGGCGCGCCGGGGCGCACGAGCTGGACGTAGGCCATCCCGGCGAGCGCCTCCGCGAGCGTCTGCGTCGCGGTCCCGGCGACCGTCGCGGGGCTCATCGCGCCCGCGAGGATGAACGGGGTCATGACGACCGCCTGGTTGTTCTCCGCGTACACGCGCGCCGCGCCGAGCATCGACGCGTCCCACACGAGCGGCGAGTTCGCGTTGATGAGCGACAGGACGTAGGTCCGCGACAGCTCCTCCTCGCCGAAGAGGATCTTCGTCAGGTCGACGGTGTCCTGCGCGCGCTCGGGCCGCGTGACCGAGCCCATGTACGGCTTGTCCGACCAGCGCATGTGGGCGTAGACCATCTCGTAGTGGCGCTTGTTCACCGGCAGGTCGACCGGCTCGACGAGCGTGCCGCCCGAGTGGTGGAGGTTCGGGGTCGCGTACGTGAGCTTCACGAAGTTCCGGAAGTCCTCGATCGTTCCGTAGCGGCGGCCCTGGTCGAGGTCGAGGACGAACGGCGACCCGTACGCGGGCGCGAGCACCGTGGCGTCGCCGCCGATCCGGACGCTGCGCGCCGGGTTCCGCGCGTGCTGCGTGAACTCTGCGGGGGCGGTCGCGCGAACGAGGGAGCGGCAGAGGCCACGCGGGAAGCGCACGCGCTCGCCGACGACGTCGGCGCCGGCCTCGCGGAAGCGCTCGAGGGCGTCGGGCGCGCCGACGAAGTCGAGGCCGCGCTCGAGGATCGTCTCGGCGTTCTCCTCGATGAGCGCGAGGCCCTCCTCGGAGAGGACCTCCATCGGCCGCATCGTGCGCGTGATGAAGGGGGGCTGTTCCGGTCGGGCCGCCGCACGCGCGGCCTGCCGCCCGGCCCGTCCCCCGGTCCGCTGACGCCGTTCCTCGCTCATCGCTGCCTCCTCCGGGGTCGGTCGGCCGCCGCGCGCGCGGGGAGCGCGACGACCTCGGCGAGCCGCTCGTACGGGTCGGTCGCGTGCGGGATGCCCATCGCGCCGACGAAGTGCTCCTGGAACCTCGGTTCGGTCGCCGTCTCGATCTTCTCGACCCGGCGCACGACGTCCTCGATCTCGCGGCGGGCCGCGACGTTCAGGAGCGCGATCCGCGCCCCGGTCCCCGCGGCGTTGCCCGCGGCCGTCACCGCCTGCGGGTCGCAGTCGGGGACGAGGCCGAGGACGAGCGCGTGGACGGCGTCGATCTGCGCGCCGAACGCGCCCGCGAGGCGGATCCGATCGACGCGGTCGACCCCGAGGTGGTCCATGAGGAGCCGGCACCCGGCGTAGAGCGCGCCCTTCGCGAGCTGGATCGCCCGCACGTCGCGCTGCGTGATCGCGAGACGCGGCTCGTCGTGGAGGACGTAGGAGAACGTCCGGCCCTCGGCGACCACCCGCGGCGTCCGCGCGGCGAGCGCGCCGTCGACGACACCCTCGCGGGTGATGATCCCCGCGAGGAGCATCTCCGCGATGACCTCGATGATGCCCGAGCCGCAGATGCCGGTGACGACCGTCCCCGCGAACCCCGGCTCGTCGGACCAGGCGTCGGTGCCGACGACCCGGATGCGGGGCTCGAGCGTCTCGCGGTCGATCCGCACGCGCTCGATCGCGCCGGGGGCCGCGCGCTGGCCGCCGGAGACCTGCGCGCCCTCGAACGCGGGGCCGGTCGGGCTCGACGCGGCGAGGAGGCGCTCGCGGTTCCCGAGGACGATCTCCGCGTTCGTGCCGACGTCGACGAGGAGCGTGAGGTCGTCGCGCAGGTGCGGCTCCTCCGCGAGGATCGCGCCCGCGGTGTCCGCGCCGACGTGGCCCGCGATGCACGGGAGCACGTAGAGGCGCGCGCCCGGCGCGACGGGGAGGTCGACCTCGCGCGCGGGCATGCGCACCGGCGCGTCGGTCGCGAGGGTGAACGGCGCGACGCCGAGCGGGGTCGGGTCGAGGCCGAGGAACAGGTGGTGCATGATCGGGTTGCCCACCGCGACGACCTCGAGGACCTCGTCGGCCGGGACGCCGGCGTCGTCGACGAGCTCCCGGACGAGGTCGCCGAGGCAGCCGCGCACCGCGGCGGTGAGCTCGCGCTCCGCGCCGGGGTTCAGCATCACGTACGACACCCGGCTCATGAGGTCCTCGCCGAAGCGGATCTGCGGGTTCATCGCGCCCGCCGAGGCGAGCACCTCGCCGGTCGCGAGGTCGCAGAGGTGGCCCGCGACCGTCGTCGAACCGATGTCGAAGGCGATGCCGAGCGCGCGGTCGGAGAACCCCGGCCGCACCGCCGTGATGACCGCGCCGTCGTGGACCGCGACGGTCGCCGCGCGACCGCCGTCGTGGAGCGCACGCTGGAGGTCGGGCAGGACGACCGGGTCCACCTCGAGGTCGGAGAGCCCCCAGTCGCGCTCGAGGGCCGCGAGGAGCCGCTCGAGGTCGCCCGCCGGGCGCGCGGGGTCGGGGTCGTCGACCTCGACGTAGTGGAGACGCACGGCCGGGTCGACGGCGATCGCGCGGTCGTCGGCCTCCTTGCGGACGACCTGGCGGTGGAGCTGGCTCTCCGGCGGGACGTCGACGACGACGTCGCCGAGCACCCGCGTGTGGCAGCCGAGGCGCCGATCGGCCGCGAGCCCGCTGCGTTCCCGGTACGCGGTCTCGGGCGCGCTGAAGCCCGACAGGTGGGCCTCCGTCGAGGCGATGCCGTGCTTCGCGTGCTCGCCGTGCGTCGGGACGACCTGGCAGCGGCCGCAGATCCCGCGTCCGCCGCAGACGGAGTCGAGGTCGACGCCGAGCGCACGCGCGGCGTCGAGGAGCGAGGACCCGACCGCGACCCGGCCGCGCAGGCCCGACGGCGTGAAGACGACGAGGGCGTCCTCGCTCACGCCTCGCCCCCCTCGCGTCCCGCGAGGCGGGAGGCGCGGCCGCCGGAGCGGCCTCGCCGCCCGCCCCCCGCAGACGCCGAACCGCCGTCGCCGCCCGCGCCGGGATCCCGGAACCGCTGGATCCACGCCGCGCAGTCGCGGTCGTTGCCCATCATCACGTCGGCGGCCATGACGGCCGCGCGGACCTCCGCGTGGAGCGGGCTCGTGATCGCCGACGTGAGCCCCGACGCGATCGCCATCGCGAGGAACGCCCCGTTCAGCCCGTCGCGGTTCGGCAGGCCGAACGACACGTTCGACGCGCCGCACGTGGTGTTCACGCCGAGCTCCTCCCGCAGGCGGCGGACGAGCGCGAAGACCTGGCGACCCGCGGTCCCGATCGCGCCGATCGGCATGACGAGCGGGTCCACGACGACGTCGCTGCGCGGGATGCCGAGCGCCTCCGCGCGCTCGACGATCCGCGCGGCGATCGCGAACCGCACGTCGGGGTCCTCCGAGATGCCGGTCTCGTCGTTCGTGATCGCGACGACCGCGGCCCCGTGCTCGGCGACGAGCGGGAGCACCTGCTCGAGCCGCTCCTCCTCGCCCGTCACGGAGTTCACGAGCGCCTTCCCCTCGTAGGCGCGCAGGCCGGCCTCGAGCGCGGCGACGATCGAGGAGTCGATCGACAGCGGCACGTCGGTCACCGACTGCACGACGCGGATCGCCTCCGCGAGGATCGCGGGCTCGTCGGCGAGCGGGATCCCCGCGTTCACGTCGAGCATCCGCGCGCCGGCCTCGACCTGCGCGACCGCGTCCGCGGCGACCGTCGAGAAGTCGCCGACCGACATCTCGGCGGCGAGGCGCTTGCGGCCGGTCGGGTTGATGCGCTCGCCGATGATCACGAACGGGCGGTCGAAGCCGAGCGCCACCTCCTTCGTCGCCGAGCGCAGGACGGTGTCGGTCACGCGTCCCCCTCGACGCCGCCGGCGGCGGCCAGGCGCGCGAGCCGTTCCGGCGGGAATGCGGCCTCGAGCCGGGCCGCCTCCGCGACGACGGCGCCCGCGAGGTCCCCATCGCACGGCCGCGACGCGCGCCGCCACTGCTCGAGGTAGGCGTCCGTCCCGGTGAGCCCGGCGCGCGTCGCGGCCGCGTCGATCGCCTCCTGGAAGCGCTCGGACAGGGGCGCCTTCACCGCGCCGCGGCCGCTGCCGCCGACGACCTGCGCGGGGATGTCGCGCCAGGAGATCACCGTGAGGTCAGGCACCGGCCGCCCCCGCGAAGGCCTCGAGCGCGGGTCGCAGGTCGCCGAGCCCGGTCGGCACGACCTCGAGCGGCAGACCGAGGAACGCCGCCGCCTCGTGCGCGAGCGCGACGAGCTCCGGATCCTCGGTCTGCGCGAGGTAGACGAGCCGCCGGTAGTTCCCGAAGTAGTCCGCCAGCAGCTCCGGGTGCTCGTCGAGCCGCAGGCCGCGGACGACGAGCCGGTCGAAGTGCCGGCAGAGGAAGTCCGTGAGGTAGAACGTCGCCGGCTCGGCCTCGTGCATCGCGAGCCAGTCCCCGACCCCGGCGAGGAACGCATAGCAGTGGTCGCCCGGCAGGCGCTCGACGCCGCGGCCCTCGAGCGCGCGGTCGACCCCGCCGCCGGTGCCGCAGTCGCCGTACGCGACGAACGTCCGTGCGAAGCGGCCCTCCGCGGCGGCCTCGTCGAGCTTCGCCGCGACGCGCCCGGCGATCTCGCGCGGCGTCGAGTGGAGCTTGCCCGGCAGGCAGCGGAGCGTGACGTGGCGCCAGCCGTTCATCCGGATCACCGCGAGGACCTCGCGGGCGATCGCGCCGCACGCGACGACGAGCACCCCGTCCTCCCGGTCGCCCTCGTACGCGACCTCGTCCTCGAGGAGCGCGGTCACCTGCCGGCGTTCCCCGCGCGGCGCGCCTGGACGAGCGCGAGCGCGGTCTCCGCCGCGACCGCGGCGTCGCGGCAATAGGCGTCCGCGCCGACGGCCTTGCCGAACTCCTCGTTGAGCGGCGCGCCGCCGACGAGGACGATGTAGTCGTCGCGGATGCCCTGCTCGATCATCGTGTCGATGACGACCTTCATGTACGGCATCGTCGTCGTGAGCAGCGCCGACATCCCGAGGATGTCGGGCCGGTGCTCCTCGAGCGCCGCGAGGTAGTTCTCGACCGGGTTGTTGATGCCGAGGTCGATGACCTCGAACCCGGCGCCCTCGAGCATCATCGCGACGAGGTTCTTCCCGATGTCGTGGATGTCGCCCTTCACGGTCCCGATGACGACCTTGCCGACTCGCTCCGCGCCGGTCTCGGCGAGCAGCGGCCGCAGGATCGCCATCCCCGACTTCATCGCGTTCGCCGCGAGGAGGACCTCGGGGACGAAGAGGATCCCGTCCCGGAAGTCGATCCCGACGATGCGCATCCCCTCGACGAGCGCGTCGTTCAGCACCCGGTCCGCGGGCCAGCCCCGCCCGAGGAGGATGTTCGTCCCCTCGACGATCTCCTCGCCGAGCCCGTCGTAGAGGTCGTCGTGCATCTGCCGCACGAGGTCCTCGTCCGACAGCGCGCCGAGGTCGATCTCCTGTTCCTCGCTCACCCCATCACCCCCGCAACCGTTCGCCCTTGGGATCCCAGAGGGGGTCGTCCGCGACGGTCGCCGCGTGCCGCCCCCCGAAGTACTCGACCTCGACCGGGGTGCCGGCGACCGCGAGGTCCGCGGGCAGGTACCCGTAGACGATCCCGCGACCGATCGCGTACCCGTAGTTCGCCGAGGTGACGTACGAGACGACCCGCCCGTCGTGGAGGATCGGCTCCTTGCCCATGACGACCGTGCGCGGGTCGTCGAGGGTCATGCAGGCGAGGCGGGCGGCGGGTATGTCCCCCGACAACCCCGCGAAGAGCGTCGCGTGTCCGGTGGACCTTCCCTTTTTCATCGCGACCGCGAAACAGAGACCGGACTC
>JBJTYK010000019.1:0-3354 GCA_046082745.1 Actinomycetota bacterium
GTGGCGGGCCGCCCGCGGCCCGCCACGCGCCGAGGTCGGCCGCCGCCCACGTGTTCACGACGAAGAGGTCGAGCCAGCCGTCGCGGTCCGCGTCGAGCCAGCAGAGGCCGGTCCCCATCGTCGCGACGGGGTCGGAGGTCACGCGGTCGCGGAACGCGCCGTTGCGGTACGCGCCGAGCCCGATGCTCGCGGCGACGTCCTCGAATCGCAGCGGCGCGGATGCCGCGGGGCCGGGACCCTCCGCGGGCGCGGGGGAACACGCCGCGGCGGCGAGGAGGACGAGCGCGAGCGCGGCGAGGGCGGCGCGGAGGCGGAGGCGGGGAGCGGCCACGGCCGAACCCTACCGCCGGGGTGCGCCCGTGCGGCAACCGCTCCTCCTGCGCCATGCTGGCCGCAGCGCCGCCCTCCCGGGCGGCCCGGAGCGGGGGGTGGGCATGGGACTCGAGGGGCGCGTGGCGCTCATCACGGGTGGGAGCCGCGGGATCGGGGCGGCCGTCGCACGGGCGCTGTCGGCGCAGGGAGTGCGGCTCGGGCTCGCCTCGCGGAGCGGGGACGACCTCGACCTCCCCGACGTCGTCGCGATGCCCTGCGACGTCCGCGACCCCGCGCAGGTCGACGCGATCGCGCGCGCGACCGCGGAGCGCTTCGGCGGGATCGACATCCTCGTCGCGAACGCGGGCGTCGGCGCGTACGGACCGTTCCTCGACCTCGACCCCGAGCACCTCGAGGAGATGATCGACGTGAACGTGAAGGGGACGCTCTACGCGGTGCGCGCCGCGCTCCCGTACCTCCTCGACAGCGACGCCGCCGACATCGTGACGCTCGCGTCGGAGGCCGGACGCCGCGGCCTCCCCTTCGAGGCGACGTACTGCGCGTCGAAGTTCGCCCAGGTCGGCTTCACGCGCGCGCTCGACCACGAGCTGCGTCCGAAGGGCGTGCGCTGCACGAACGTCTGTCCCGGCGGCGTCGCGACGGACTTCGCGATGGGCCGCGGCCGCACGCCGGACATGCCGGAGCTCGAGGGGATGATGTCGTCGGAGGACGTCGCCGAGATGGTGCTCTTCGTCCTCACCCGCCCGCGGAACCACCGGATCCTCGAGGTCGCGATGCGCCCGGTCACGGAGACCTCGTGGGGATGAGCGACCGCGTGCTCCGCTGGGGGATCCTCTCCACCGCCGACATCGGGCTCGCGATCCCCCGCTCGCACGGCTCGTACGAGGCGCTCCTCGCCGACCCCGACGTCGACGCGATCTACAACCCGCTCCCGAACCACCTCCACGAGGAGTGGACGCTCGCCGCCGCGCGCGCGGGCAAGCACGTCCTGTGCGAGAAGCCGCTCGCGATGGACGCGGCGGGCGCGCGGCGGATCGTCGACGGCTGCGCGGCGGCCGGGGTCCTCCTCATGGAGGCGTTCATGTACCGGCTCCATCCCTCGTGGCTCGCGGTCCGGGAACTCGTCGACGGCGGCCGCATCGGCCGGCTCACGGCGATCCAGTCGTGGTTCTCGTACTTCAACGACGACCCCGCGAACATCCGCAACGTCGCGGCCTACGGCGGCGGCGCGCTCCTCGACATCGGCTGCTACCCGGTGAACCTCTCGCGGCTCCTCTTCGGCGGCGAGCCCGACGTCGTCGGCGCGCACGTCGTGCGCGACCCCGCGAGCGGCGTCGACGTCCTCGCGTCGGCGATCCTCGCGTTCCCCGCGGGCGTCGCGACGTTCACGGTGTCGACGCGGACCGAGACCGACCAGCGCGTCCACGTGTACGGTGACCGCGGCCGCATCGAGGTCGCGATCCCGTTCAACATCCCGCCCGACCGGCCGACGGAGATCCGGGTGATCGCGGGCGGCGACCCGCCGGTCGCCCCGGCGACCGAGGTCGTCGAGTTCCCGACGCGTGACCAGTACGCCGTGCAGGCCGAGGCGTTCGCGGCCGCGGTGCTCGACGGCGCGCCGCTCCCGTTCCCGCCACAGGACGCCGTCGCGAACATGGCCGTCCTCGACGCGATCGTCGCGCGCGGCTAGCCGAGCGCGCGGAACGTCGGCGCGAGCGCCGGGTAGAGGTCCCGGTAGCGCGCGTGCGCCGCGCGGTACGTCGCGACGTCGCCCGTCGGGGGCTCCGCCGGCCCGACCTCGACGAACGCGCGGCAGGCGTCCTCGACCGACCCGAACCACCCCGCGCCGACGCCCGCGAGGATCGCCGCGCCCTGCGCCGCCCCCTCGGCGGTCGACGTCGTGCGGACGTCGGCCTCGAGGACGTCGGCGAGGATCCGCCGCCAGAGCGGGCTGCGGCTCCCGCCGCCGGTCACGCGCACCTCGGAGGTCCGGACGCCGACCCCCGCCATGAGGTCGAGCCCGTCGCGCAGGCCGAACGCGACGCCCTCGAGCACCGCGCGGACGAGGTGCGCACGTCCGTGCCCGACCGTGAGCCCGACGAACGCGCCGCGCGCGAGCGGATCCGGGTGCGGCGTGCGCTCGCCGGTGAGGTACGGCAGGAACAGGAGCCCGTCCGCGCCGGCGGGGACGTCCTCGGCCGTCGCGGTGAGCGCGCCGAAGTCCTCCCCCGGCGCGAGCGCGTCGCGGAACCAGCGGAGGCTCCCCGCCGCCGAGAGCATCACGCCCATCACGTGCCAACGGCCGGGCACCGCGTGGCAGAACGCGTGGAGCCGACCCGCGGGCTCGATGAGCGGACGGTCGGTCGTCGCGAAGACGACGCCGGAGGTCCCGAGCGACACCGACACGATGCCGGGCTCCACGGACCCGAGACCGACCGCGGCGGCCGCCTGGTCGCCGCCGCCCGCGACGATCGGCGTCCCGGCGCGCAGCCCCGTGGCCGCCGCCGCCTCCGCGGAGACGACGCCGGTGACCGCCGGTCCCTCGAACGTCGTCGGCAGCCACGCGGGGTCGACGCCGAGCGCGGCGAGCACCTCCGGCGACCAGTCGCGGCGCGCGAGGTCGAACAGGAGCGTCCCCGCGCCGTCCGCGCGGTCGACCGCGAGATCGCCCGACAGGCGGAAGCGCAGGTGGTCCTTCGGCAGGAGCACGTGGGCGATCCGGCGCCAGACCTCCGGCTCCTCGTCACGGACCCACAGGAGCTTCGGCGCGGTGAACCCCGCGAGCGCGTCGTTGCCGGTGACGGCGATGAGCCGCTCGGGTCCGACCGCCGCGCGGATCGCGTCGCACTGCGCGGCGGTCCGCTGGTCGTTCCAGAGGATCGCGGGTCGCAGGACCTCGCCCGCCGCGTCGAGGAGGACGAGGCCGTGCATCTGCCCGGTGAGCCCGATCGCGTCGACGTCCCCGGGGGCGGGTCCGGAGGTAAAAGGAGGGGCCTGCGCCGCCCCCCTCCTCATCCCCCC
>JBJTYK010000020.1:0-3029 GCA_046082745.1 Actinomycetota bacterium
TCGCGACGGCCCCGGTCCGCACCGGGGTCGTGCTCACCAGGACCGATCTCGTGCGAGGCGCCCGGGCCCTCGGGGTGGCCACGCGCATGGGGGAACGGGCCTTCGCCCTGCGGGCGATGGCCGAGCAGGATCCGATGGGGATGGGCGCCTGGCTCGCCGCGGAATCGGCGAGCCAGGCGGCCCGGTTCCGCGGGGAGCCGACCGCCCTGGCGCCCGTGGCACACTGGTGGGCGGAACGCGCGGAACGCACCGCACGGGTGCTCGCGGAGGAGGTGTCGACCGATGTTGCAGGATGAACGCTCGCTCGCCGGCCTGACGGAGGAGCAGATCCGCGCGATCGTGCGCGACGAGCTCTCGAAGTCGAAGGACCCCGGTTCGAAGAAGGCCGCGCTCATCGCCTCGAAGGGGACGCTCGACTGGGCGTACCCGCCGCTGATCCTCGCGAACGCCGCGGCGGCCGCGGGCATGGAGTGCTCGGTGTTCTTCACGTTCTACGGGCTGAACATCCTGAAGAAGGACTTCGGACGCACCGTGCGCGTCGGGCCGACCGGGAACCCGGCGATGCCGATGCCGATCCCGATGCCGCAGCTCCTCACGGTGCTGCCGGGGATGGTCCCGGGGGCCACGATGATGATGAAGCAGAAGTTCAAGAAGAAGAACGTCGCCGACATCGAGGAGCTCCGCTCCCTCGCGCTCGAGAGCGGCGTGCGGCTCATCGGCTGCACGATGACGATGGACGTCTTCGGCTACACCGACGACGACTTCATCGACGGGGTCGAGTACGGCGGCGCGGCGGCGTTCCTCTCCGAGGCGCGCAAGGGGAACGTCACCCTGTTCATCTGAGGAGGAATCCATGCCCGACGTGCAGCCGGACCAGACGCTCGACATGCGGGGCTTCCAGTGCCCGATCCCGATCGTGAAGACGAACAACGCGGTGAAGACGATGCAGGTGGGCCAGGTGCTGAAGGTCCTCGCGACCGACCGCGGCGCGCTCACGGACTTCCCCGCGTGGGCCGACGACACCGGCAACGAGATCGTCTCCTCGGGCGAGGAGGACGGCGCCCTCGTCTTCTTCGTCCGCAAGGGCGCCTGACCTGAGCGGGACGCGCGTCGGCCGCCCGCGGCTCGGCGACCTCGTCGCCGGGCTGTCGGTGGCGATGCTCATCGTCCCGCAGGCGATTGGCCTCGCGACGCTCGCGGGGCTCCCGCCCGAGCAGGGGATCTACGCGGCGGCGTTCGCGCCCCTCATCACGGCGTTCACGTCCTCGTCGGCGGCGCTCCAGTCGGGGCCGACGGCGCTCACGTCGCTCCTCACGCTCGGGGCGCTCACGGGCCTCGCGGCGCCGTTCGCGCCGCCGTACGTCGCGCTCGCGGGCCTCCTCGCGCTCGAGGTCGGTGCGATCCGCCTCGCGATCGGGGCGCTGCGCCTCGGCCGGGTCGCGTACCTCATGTCGCAGCCGGTCGTCGCGGGCTTCACCGCGGCGGCCGGGGTCCTCATCGTCTGCACGCAGGCCCCCGCGATCCTCGGCGCGCCCGGCGATGCGGCGCACCCGGTCGCGACCGCGGTCGAGGCGTTGCTCGCGCCGGGGTCGTGGGACCCGACGTCGATCGCGCTCGGCGCGTCCACGGTCGCCCTCGTGCTCCTCGGCCGCCGCGCGCACCCGCTGTTCCCCGGCGTGCTCCTTGCGGTGCTCGGCGGCGTCCTCGCGGTGCGCGCGGGCTGGGTGGACGTCCCGACCGTCGGCGACGTCGCGTCGGGCATCCCCGTCCCGTCGCTCTCGATGCCGTGGTCGATGGCCGGCCGCCTCCTCCTGCCGGCGCTCACGATCGCCGTCGTGGGGTTCGCCGAACCCGCCGCGATCGCCCGGCACTACGCGAGCGCCGATCGCTCCGCGTGGGACCCCAACCGCGAGTTCCTGAGCCAGGGGTTCGCGAACCTCGTCACGGGCCTGTTCCGCGCGTACCCGGTCGGCAGCTCGTTCAGCCGGAGCGCGCTGAACCGGCTCGCCGGGGCGCAGACGCGCTGGAGCGGCATCGTCACCGCGCTCGCCGTCCTCGCGTTCCTCCCGTTCACGGGCTTCGTGGCGCCGCTCCCGAAGGCGGTGCTGTCGGCGATCGTCGTCTCGGCCGTGATCTCGCTCCTGAACCCCGCGCCGTTCCGCGAGTACCGACGCCTCGCGCGCGTCCAGTTCGGCGTCGCCGTCACGACGCTCGTCACGACGCTCGCGCTCGCGCCCCGCGTCGACGAGGGCGTCCTCCTCGGCATCGTCGTCGGCATCGCGGCGCACCTGTGGCGGGAATCGCGGGTCCCGCTCGGGCACCGCGTCGAGGGCGACGTCCTCCACGTGGAGCCGCGCGGCGTGCTCTTCTTCGGCTCCGCCCCGGTGCTCCAGGACGAGATCAACGCTCTCGTCGCCGCGAACCCGGCGCTCGGGCGGATCGTGCTCCACCTCGGGGGCCTCGGTCGCATCGACCTCACCGGCGCGCTCGCGCTCCGCGACCTCGTCACCGGCGCGCGCCGGGGTGGCCTCATCGTCGACGTCGTCGAGGTGCCGCCCCAGGCCGAGAAGGTCGTGCGCCGCACGCTCGAGGCGTCGTCCGCGACGACCGTCATCGCGGAGGACGCGAGCAACCTCCGCGACCGGGCGATGGCACCCGACGACGGAGCGGCCGGCTAGGCGACCGGCGCGTCCGCGGCGGCGAACGGCTCGAGGTGGTCCATGAGCCCGAGCACGCCGCTCTTCGCGACGAGCCGGACCGGGATGCCCTCGGCGTCGAGGAGGCTCGCGGCGATCGACGCGCGGTGGCCGTTCGTGCAGAAGATCCAGAACTCGCGGTCCCGGGGGAGCGCGGCGAGGTGGTCGGGGAGGTCCCCGACGAAGACGCGGGTCGAGCCCGGGATGATCCCCTCGCTCGACCACTCGCCCGGCTGGCGGACGTCGAGGATCGCCGTGGGCTCGCCGGCCGCGAGGCGCGCCTTGAGCTCCTTGGTCGTCCCGACCGGATAGGCGCGCGTCTCGCGGCCGGCC
>JBJTYK010000021.1:0-7873 GCA_046082745.1 Actinomycetota bacterium
CGGGCGCTCGCCGCCATCGAGTCCGCGCGCGCGGCGCTCGCGGAGGACCTGAACAGGAACCCGCGGCTCGTCCTCGAGCAGGCGTTCCTGCGGGTCGGTGGCCACGCCGCGGCCTGAACGCGGGCCGGTCGGCGACGGGCGTCCGGTAGACTCCGCGCGGTCGCCGGAGTAGCTCAGCCTGGCAGAGCAACCGCCTCGTAAGTGGTAGGTCAGGGGTTCGAATCCCCTCTCCGGCTCCAACACCGGACCCCTGCGCGGGCTTCCGGGCCGCGTGGGTACAATCCGCCCGTGCTGCTCCAGATCCAGGTGAGCCCGAACGCATCGCCCACCCTGAACTCCGGCGGGTGGGTCTACGGGGCCGCGGTCCTCCTCGCGGTCGTCGGCGTCGTCATCGCGCTCGTCGTGGTGTTCTCCTACCTGCGGTACGCCCCGCGATTCGAGACCTCCGAGACCGGACCGAAGGCCGTGCGCGCGCCCCGGCTGCGTCCGGGGAGCGAGGCGCCCCGGCGGCCCGTGAACGTGACCGGCGCGCCGGTCGTCGTCCCGCCGCCGGTCGCCGCCGCGGTCGCCGCCGCACCCGCGCCCGTCGCCGCCGCCGCTCCCGCTGCTCCCGCCGCCGCGGCACCCGCACCCGCAGCCGTCGCGGCACCGGCACCCGCACCCGCCGCCGCGGCACCCGCGGTCCCCGACGCCGCGCCCGCCGAGCGCCACGAGGTCGCGCTCGACCAGGAGACGTTCGACCGCACCCTCGCGGAACTCCTCGCGAAGGGGACGGACCGCCGCGTCGCGGAGGGGCAGGCCCGCCGCGCCGCGATGATCGCCGCGCGGAAGAAGGCCGGCGCCTAGTGCCGTCCGGGGCCGGCCCGGGCGCGCTCGACTGGTCGATGACGGCGCGGTCCTCCGCGCTCGTCGACTGGAACGCCGCGGCGGACGCCGGTCGTCGCGTCGGCGGACGCGGTCCCGTCTCGACCCCGACGCAGCGCGACGCGCTCCGCGCCGACCTCCGTCGGCTCGTCCCCGAGGCCGAGTCGCTCGTCGTCGGGTTCACGGGGCTCGAGGTGCGGGGCCCCGGTTCCCGCCCGTGGGTGCTCTCGCGTTCGACGTGGGTCGCGCAGAACCTCCGCGGCCTCCAGACCCTCACCGAACCGCTCGTCGACCGCATCGGCAGCGAACCCTGGAGCGACCTGCGCCGCCGGAGCATGGGCTGGCAGATCGGCGCGCTCCTCGGCTACGCGTCGCGCAAGGTCCTCGGGCAGTACGACGTCTTCCTGCCCGCCGACGACGACGGGCTCCTCTACTTCGTCGGCCCGAACATCCTCGAGGCCGAACGACGGTCGGCGCTGCGTCCGGAGGACTTCCGGTTCTGGATCGCCGCGCACGAGGCGACGCACCGCGTGCAGTTCGGCGCGACGCCCTGGCTCCGCGGCCACCTCGCCGGCCTCGTCGATCGCTACCTGCGCTCGATGGAACTCGACCCCGCGCGGGTCGCCGCGCAGGTGCGTCGGGCCGCCGAGCAGATCCGCTCGGGGGAGACCCCGCCCGGGCTCGGCGTCGTGTTCCTCCTGCTCTCCGACGAGCAGCGCGAGCTGTTCCAGCGGATGCAGGGGCTCATGTCGCTCCTCGAGGGCCACGCGTCGTACGTGATGAACGAGGTGGCGCGCGGCCGCGTCGCCGACCTCGAGCGCATGCGACGCGCGATGCGCGACCGGCGGCGCTCGATCGGCGGCGTGGAGCGCGCGTTCCAGCGGGCCTCGGGGTTCGAGCTGAAGGTGCGGCAGTACGACGCGGGGGAGCGGTTCGTCCGCGCGGCGGTCGGTCGGCTCGGGATGGCGGGCTTCAACGCGGTGTGGGGTGACGCCGGGAACCTCCCGGGACCCGAGGAGATCGCGGAACCCGAGCGCTGGATCGCGAGGGTCGGCCGGGCCTGATGGCCCGCCCGCCGGCCGTCGCCCGCGTCCTCGAGCGCGTCACCGCGACGCTCCGCGACCACGCGATGGTCGTCCCCGGCGAGTCGGTGCTCGTCGCCGTCTCCGGCGGACCCGACTCCCTCTGCCTCCTCCACGCGCTCGTCGACCTGCGGCGCCTGTTCCGGCTCGAGCTCGGCGTCTTCCACTTCGACCACCGCCTGCGCCGCGGCTCCGCCGAGGATTCCGCGTACGTCGGGCGCGTCGCGTCGCGGCTCGGGCTCCCGTTCCACGCCGCGGTCGCCGAGACCTCGCCGCAGCCCGGGGCCTCGGTCGAGGACTGGGCGCACCAGGCGCGCTACGGGGCGTTCGCCCTCGCGATGCGCGACGCCGGCGCGACGCGCGGCGCGACCGGCCACACGCGCGACGACCAGGCGGAGAGCGTCCTCATCGGGCTCTTCCGCGGCGGCGGGCTCGCGTCGGTCGCGGGCATCGACCCCGTCGCCGGTCCGTTCATCCGTCCGCTCATCGAGACCTCGCGCGCCGACGTCGAGGCCTTCTGCCGTGCGAAGCGGCTGCGGCCGCGGCTCGATCCGACGAACGCCGACACGCGGCTGCTGCGGAACGCGGTCCGCCGGAAGGTCCTCCCCTCGCTCGAGCGCGCGACGGGCCGGGACCTGCGGCCGACGCTCGCGCGGACCGCGGCGATCCTGCGCCGGGATGCGGAGGAGCTCGACCGCCAGGCGACGGCGTCGGTCCAGGAACTCGTCGAGGACGACCCCGAGGGCGTCCACGTCGTCGCCGACGGGCTCGCGGCCCTGCCGACCGCCATCGCCTCCCGGGTCGCCCGCGCGGCGCTCCTGCGCTGCAGGATCGCGCCGACGTCCGAGGACGTCGACGCGATCCTCGACCTGGCGCGCGGGCGACCCGGGAGGCGCCGCGACCTCACCGGCGGCGCAGCGGCTCGACGCGAACCCGGCTATCTTGCGATCGTGCGTCCCGGAACGCCGGGGCGACGGGGATGAGCGGAGGACCGGGGGCCGTGGCGGAGCAGGGGACGACCGAGGGCACGCCGCGGTTCGAGGCCTATGAGCGCGACATCGAGCGCGTCCTCATCACCGAGGAGGACATCAAGGCGAAGCTCCGCGAGCTCGGCGACGCGATCACCCGCGACTACGCGGGCAAGAACCTCCTCCTCGTCTGCGTGCTGAAGGGCGCGTTCGCGATGATGGCCGACCTCGCGCGCCACATCCGCCTGCCGCTCGACATGGACTTCATGGCGGTCGCCTCGTACGGCGCGGCGACGAAGAGCTCGGGCGTCGTGCGGATCCTCAAGGACCTCGACAACGACCTCGAGGGCCGCCACGTCCTCCTCGTCGAGGACATCGTCGACACCGGACTCACGCTCCACTACCTCCTCGAGAACCTCCGCGGCCGCGGACCCGCGAGCCTCGAGATCTGCGCCCTCCTGCGCAAGACCGGCATCCAGCAGGTCCCGATCGAGGCGCGCTACGTCGGCTTCGAGATCCCGCCGGACTTCGTGATCGGCTACGGGCTCGACTACGCGGAGAAGTTCCGGAACCTCCCGTACATCGCGATCCTGAAGCCCGAGGCGTACCGGGGCGCGTAGCCGGCGGGGGTCGCCGGACCCCCTGCTACCATCGAAACGAGGGCCGCGGAGGCAGCGCGCCCACCGACACCGACGAAGGAACGAACCGTGCCGACCCCCCGCCGTCGCCGCATCAACCGGGGCCCGGCCCTCGTGGCCGTCCTGGTCCTCCTCGGCATGTGGGGGTTCCTGCTCCTCGGCCAGAGCGCCGGCAAGGGCGAGCACCTGTCCTACACCGCGTTCCGCGGCAAGCTCGAGTCCGGACAGGTCACGAGCGCCACGTTCCTCGAGGGCGAGCAGGTCCTCACCGGCGACCTGAAGGGTGGCTCCGCGTACACCGCGAACTACCCGCTCGCGATGCAGGAGGCGCTCACCGAGGAGATGCAGGGCCGCGGGGTGACCGTGGACGCCGACCCGCAGAAGGGCTCGCTCCTCGGGAACCTCCTCTTCCAGCTCCTGCCGGTGCTGCTCATCGTCGGTGGGTTCCTCTTCATCATGAACCAGTCGCAGGCCGGCGGCGGCCGCGTCATGCAGTTCGGCCGCGCCCGCGCGAAGCAGGTGACGAAGGACACCCCGAAGACGACGTTCGCCGACGTCGCCGGGGTCGACGAGGCGATCGAGGAGCTCCTCGAGGTGAAGGAGTACCTCCAGCAGCCCGCGAAGTTCCAGGCGATGGGCGCGAAGATCCCGCGCGGCGTCCTCCTCTTCGGCCCCCCCGGCACCGGGAAGACCCTCCTCGCGCGCGCCGTCGCGGGGGAGGCCGGCGTCCCGTTCTTCACGATCTCGGGCTCCGACTTCGTCGAGATGTTCGTCGGCGTCGGGGCCGCGCGCGTGCGCGACCTCTTCGAGCAGGCGAAGCAGAGCGCGCCGGCGATCGTCTTCATCGACGAGATCGACGCCGTCGGCCGCCACCGCGGCGCCGGGCTCGGCGGCGGTCACGACGAGCGCGAGCAGACGCTGAACCAGCTCCTCGTCGAGATGGACGGCTTCGACCAGCGGACCGCGGTGATCCTCATGGCCGCGACGAACCGCCCCGACATCCTCGACCCGGCACTCCTGCGTCCGGGTCGGTTCGACCGCCACGTGACGATCGACCGGCCCGACCTCGAGGGCCGCAAGGCGATCCTCCGCGTCCACGCGCGCGGCAAGCCCTTCGGCGACGTCGACCTCGACGTCGTCGCGAAGCGCACCCCGGGCTTCACCGGCGCGGACCTCGCGAACGTCCTGAACGAGGCGGCGCTCCTCGCCGCGCGCTGGGGCAACAAGGAGATCGGCATGAAGGAGGTCGAGGAGGCGATCGACCGCGTCATGGCCGGCCCCGAGCGCAAGAGCAAGGTGTTCAGCGACCGCGAGAAGGAGATGATCGCCTACCACGAGGGCGGTCACGCGCTCGTCGCGCACGTCCTGCCGAACACCGACCCCGTCCACAAGATCTCCGTGATCCCGCGCGGCCGGGCGCTCGGCTACACGCTCACGCTCCCCGAGCAGGACAAGGTCCTCGCGACCCGCGAGGAGCTCACCGACGAGCTCGCGATGCTCCTCGGGGGCCGGGTGGCGGAGGAGCTCACGGTCGGCGACATCACGACCGGCGCGGCGAACGACATCGAGCGTGCGACGAAGATCGCGCGGCAGATGGTGACCGAGTACGGGATGTCCGACCTCGTCGGGCCGCTCACGCTCGGCCAGAAGCAGCACGAGGTCTTCCTCGGCCGGGACTTCTCCTCGACGCAGGACTACAGCGACCAGGTCGCCTTCGAGATCGACTCCGAGGTCCGCCGACTCATCGACCAGGCGCACGACGAGGCCCTCGAGATCCTCCAGCTGCATCGCGCGAAGCTCGAGGAGATCAAGGACGCCCTCGTCGAGCGCGAGACGATCGATCGCGAGGAGGTCGAGCGCATCCTCGCCGACGTCACGCAGCGCCCGCAGCGCGACGAGGCCGTGCGCGGTTCGGGCCTCGCCGTCTCGCGCCGCGCGGTCCGCAAGCAGGGCGACGCCCGCCCGCACGGCACCCTCTGAGCGCGGGCGCTTCCGTGGACCGCTGGGCGACGTTCGACTGCTACGGGACCCTCATCGACTGGATGGGCGGCATCCGCGCGACGCTCGCCCGGCTGTTCCCCGACCGCGACGCCGAGGCGCTGCTCGCGCGCTACCACCGGATCGAGCCGGCGGTGCAGGAAGGAAGAGACCTCCCGTACCGCGAGGTCCTCACCGAGTCGCTCGTGCGTCTCGCCGCGGAGGAGGGCCTCGCGCTCGCCGACGCCGACGCGTCCGCGCTCGCCGACTCGCTGCCGTCGTGGCCGCCGTTCCCGGAGGTCGCGGACTCGCTCGCGGAGCTCCGCGATGCCGGGTGGCGCATCGCGATCCTGTCGAACACGGACCCCGACCTCCTCGACGCCTCGCTCCGCGCGATTGGCGTCCCCGTCGACCTGCGGATCACCGCGGCGGAGGCGGGCTCGTACAAGCCCGCGCACGGGCACTGGGAGCGCTTCGCGGCGGAGACCGGCGCGGCGCGCGAGCGCCACGCGCACGTCGCGGCGAGCCTGTTCCACGACGTCGCCCCCGCGGCGGAACTCGGCATCCCCTGCGTGTGGATCAACCGGCAGGCGGAGGTGACCGACCTGCCGCGCGCGGCGGAGCTGCCGGACCTCCACGGGCTCGCGGCGGTGCTCGAGCGCATCCGCCCCGCGGCGCGCGGGTAGCATCGCTGCCCCATGGGCTTCGACCGTTCGAAGATCGAGGAGGGCATCCGCCTGCTCCTCGCGGGGGTCGGTGAGGACCCCGCGCGCGAGGGGCTCGAGGACACCCCGCGACGCGTCGCGGACCTCTACGCCGAGGTCCTCGCGGGCATCGGCCAGGAGGCGGAGCCGCTCCTCACGGTGATCCCGGGCGCGGACTTCGACGAGATGATCATGGTGAAGGACATCCCGCTCGCGTCGATGTGCGAGCACCACCTCCTCCCGTTCGTCGGGAAGGCGCACCTCGCCTACATCCCGAACCGGGAGAACCGGATCACCGGGCTCTCGAAGCTCGCGCGGGTCGTCGACGTGCTCTCGAAGCGGCTCCAGGTGCAGGAGCGGCTCACGACGCAGATCGCGGACGCGCTCGACCACGCGCTCTCGCCGCGCGGCGTGTTCGTCCTCATCGAGGCCGAGCACCTGTGCATGACGATGCGCGGCGTGAAGGCGCCCGGCGCGCGGACCGTGACCTCCGCGGTGCGCGGGCTCTTCCGCGACGACGCGCGCACCCGCCAGGAGGCCTTCGCCGCGCTCGGGCGACCGGGCGCCTGAGCGGGGACGATCCCGGAGGCGCGGCTACGATGCCCGCCGTGGACGGACCGATCGCGTGGCGCTGCGGCGGGACGACGCTCGCGTGCGGCGAGCGCACCCTCGTCATGGGCGTCCTGAACGTGACGCCGGATTCCTTCTCGGACGGCGGGCGGCACCTCGCGGCCGCCGACGCGATCGAGGCGGGGCGGCGCATGGTCGGCGACGGCGCCGACGTCCTCGACGTCGGCGGTGAGTCGACGCGGCCGGGCGCCGAGCCCGTCGACGAGGCGGAGGAATGCCGCCGCGTCCTGCCCGTCGTCGAGGGACTCGCGGGCCTCGGCGTCCCGATCTCGATCGACACGACGAAGCCGGGGGTCGCGCGCGCCGCGACCGCCGCGGGCGCCTCGATCGTGAACGACGTCAGTGGCGCGCGCGACCCCGAGATGCTCGACGTCGTCCGCGAGACCGGCGCCGGCCTCGTCCTCATGCACATGCGCGGGGATCCGCGGACGATGCAGGACGCCCCCACGTACGGCGACGTCGTCGCGGAGGTGAAGGAGTACCTGCGCGAGCGCGTCGAGACGGCGGTGTTCGCGGGCGTCGCGCCGGAGCAGCTCGCGATCGACCCGGGGATCGGGTTCGGCAAGGACCTCGACCACAACCTGCGGCTCCTCCGTTGCCTCGGCGCGTTCGCCGACCTCCGGCGTCCGGTGCTCGTCGGGCCCTCGCGGAAGCGCTTCATCGGCGCGATCCTCGGCGACCTCCCGGTCGGGGAGCGGCTCGAGGGGACCGCGGGTGCGGTCGCGTGGCTCGCGGCGATCGGCGCGGACGTCGTGCGCGTGCACGACGTCCGCGAGATGGTGCGGGTCGTGCGCGTCGTCGACGCGATCGCGCGGGCGGGCGCGTGACCGGCGAACTCCGCGTCGCGGACGGGCTCGCCTGGCGCGAGGACGGGCCCGCCGAGGGACCGACGGTCGTCCTCCTCCACGGATTCCCGGCGTCCTCGCTGCTGTGGCGCGACCTCGTCCCGGGGGTGGGGTCGGCGACGTGGGTGGTAGGCCCCCAACACCTTTGCGGGGGTGGGGGGAGCG
>JBJTYK010000022.1:0-5454 GCA_046082745.1 Actinomycetota bacterium
GTGTGGGGGGTTGTGGTGGGGAGAAGGGGGAGGGAAGGGGGGGGGAGGGGGGGGGGGGGGGGGGGGGGGTCGTCCCCCCCCCCCCCCCCCCCCCCCCGCCTCCCGGCCCCCCTAGAGGATCGGCAGGTAGCGCTCGAGCTCGAAGGGCGAGACGTAGGACTTGAAGAGGTCCCACTCCTCGCGCTTGCTGCGGAGCAGGTAGCCGTGGACGTGCTCGCCGAGCACCTCGCGGAGCAGTTCCGACTCGCTCGCCGCGCTGATCGCCTCGAAGAGGTCCTCCGGCAGCGAGCGGATGCCCTGCGCCCGCCGTTCGTCCTCGCCCATCTCGTAGATGTTGTTCGGCGCCTCGGGCGCGAGCTCGTACTTCCCCTCGATCCCCGCGAGGCCGGCCGCGAGCATCGAGGCGAACGCGAGGTACGGGTTGCACGCGGGATCCGGCGAGCGGAACTCGATCCGCGTCGCCTCCTCCTTGCCCGGCTTGTACTGCGGGATCCGCACGAGCGCCGAGCGGTTGCGCCGGGCCCAGCAGACGTACACCGGTGCCTCGTAGCCCGGCACGAGCCGCTTGTAGGAGTTCACCCACTGGTTCGTGACGACCGCGAACTCCGGCGCGTGCCGCAGGATCCCGGCGATGTAGTGCTTGCCGACCGACGACAGGTGCGCCGGGTCCTGCGCGTCGAAGAAGGCGTTGCGGTCGCCGGTGAACAGCGACTGGTGCGTGTGCATCCCGCTCCCGTTCACGCCCGCGAAGGGCTTCGGCATGAACGTCGCGTAGATGCCGAACTGCTGCGCGACCTCCTTCACGAGGAGCCGATACGTCATGACGTTGTCGGCCATCGATAGGGCGTCGGTGTAGTGCAAGTCGATCTCGTGCTGGCTCGGCGCGACCTCGTGGTGGACGTACTCGACGGGGATGCCCATCGACTCGAGGTAGGTGACCGTGCGCTTGCGCCAGTCGGTTGCGAGGTCTAGCGGCGTCTCGTCGAAGTAACCGCTGCGGTCGAGGAACGACGGGTCGTCGAGCGACTTCAGGTAGAAGAACTCGAGCTCGGGACCGACGTAGAACGTGTAGCCGAGGTCGGCGGCGCGCTTGAGCTGCCGCTTCAGGATGAAGCGCGGGTCGCCCTCGAACGGGGTCCCGTCGGGGCTCTGGATGTCGCAGAACATCCGGGCGGTCGCGGCGGTGTCGCCCTCGCCCTGCCACGGGATGAGCTGGAACGTCGAGGCGTCCGGCACGGCGACCATGTCGGACTCCTGGATCCGCGAGAACCCCTCGATCGAGGAGCCATCGAAGCCCATGCCCTCGGCGAAGGCGCCCTCGAGCTCCTGGGAGGTGATCGTGAAGGACTTCAGGAAGCCCAGCACGTCGGTGAACCACAGACGGATGAACCGGATGCCCCGCTCCTCGACGGTGCGGAGGACGTACTCGACCTCGGCTGGTGTGTTCATGTCGGGCAGGGTAGGACCGCGCGGCCCGGTCGCGGGCCCGGACGCGTTACGTCCGCGTTAACTCTCGTCGACGGGTGCGCCGCGTCCGGCTGCGGGCGCGTCGACCGCCCGGTAGCCGACGCCGCGGATCGTCTCGACGAGCCCCTCGTGGGCGGGGCCGAGCTTCGCCCGCAGCCGCCGCACGTGGACGTCGACGGTCCGGGTGCCGCCGTAGAAGTCGTAGCCCCAGACCTCGCGGAGGAGGTCGGGCCGCGTGCACACCCGCCACGGGCGCTCGGCGAGGAAGCGCAGGAGCGCGAACTCCTTGTACGTGAGGTCGAGCGCACGTCCCTCGACGGTCGCCTGGTAGGCGACCGGGTCGAGGGCGAGCGGCCCGAGCCGGATCGTGCCGGCCTCCGCGACGCCGGCGCGACGGCGGAGCATCGCGAGCCGCACCCGCACCTCGGCCGCCGGCGCGCCGGCGTAGACGAGCTCGTCGGCCCAGTCGGCCCACGGGAACGCCTCGAGCGCGCCGCGCTCGAGGACGACGACGGCCGGGACGCGCGGGTCGAGTTCCCGGAGCCGGACGAGGACGCTGTGCGCCTGCGCGGGATGCTCCCCGGCGTCGAGGAGCAGCGCGGTCGGCGCGAGCCCGAGGACGGTGGGCAGGACGTCGCGGGAGAGCGGCTCGACCTTGAGGTCGCCGCCCGCGAGGGCCGGGAGCGCGACCTCGGGGGAGCGGTCCGAGAGGAGGACGAGCACGGTCACGGGGCGATGGTACCGGCGGCCCGGCTAGGCTCCCCCCGTGGCCGTCCGCGTCCGACTCTTCGCCGCGCTCCGCGACCTCGCCGGCGCCCCCGAGGTGACCTCGGAGGGCGCGACCGTCGGGGCCGTCCTCGACGACCTCGCCGCGCGGTTCGGCGCGGAGTTCGCGCGGATCGCGGCCGCGGGCTCGGTCGTCGTCGACGGCGAGCGCGCCGACGCCGAGCGGAGCGTCGCGGGCGCCGACGAGGTCGCGGTCCTGCCCCCGTTCTCGGGGGGCTAGACCCGGGCGACCGACCGCGCGTCGGTATGCTGCTGCGGACCCGACGACCGCCCGCAGACGGAAGGGAACCCGCATGTCGCAGTCCGACCCGATCGCGCCGCACGGCGGCACGCTCGTCGACCTCCTCGAGACCGGCGCCGACGCCGAGCGGCTCGCCGCCGAGGCGGCGCACCTCCCGAAGGTCGTCGTGAACGAGCGCGAGCTCTCCGACCTCGAGATGCTCGCGACCGGCGCGCTCTCGCCGCTCACCGGCTTCGCGGGCAGGGCCGACTACGACAGCGTCCTCGACACGATGCACCTCGCTGACGGGACCGCCTGGACGATCCCCGTCACGCTGTCGCTCTCCGACGAGGAGCTGAAGAAGGTCGGCGGCGCGGATCGGGTCGCGCTCCTCGCCGCCCTCGGCGAGTCGACCGCGACGATCGCCGTGCTCGAGGTCTCCGAGGTGTTCCGCCGCGACCGCGAGCGCGAGGCGTCCTCGGTCTTCGGCACGACCGACGTCGAGCATCCGGGCGTCGCGGCGCTCCACGCGGCGGGCGACCACTGCCTCGCGGGGCGCGTCCGCGCGCTCGCGCTCCCGCCCCACGACGACTTCACCGCGTACCGGCTCACGCCCGCGCAGACCCGCGCCGCGTTCCGCGAGCGCGGGTGGCGGACCGTCGTCGGGTTCCAGACGCGCAACCCGATCCACCGCGCCCACGAGTACATCCAGAAGTGCGCGCTCGAGATCGTCGACGGGCTCCTCGTCCACCCGCTCGTCGGCGCGACGAAGGGCGACGACACGCCCGCCGAGGTGCGGATGCGCTGCTACGAGGCGCTCTTCGAGGGCTACTACCCGAAGGACCGCGCGATGGTGAGCGTGTTCCCCGCCGCGATGCGCTACGCGGGGCCGAAGGAGGCGATCTGGCACGCGATCGCGAGGAAGAACTACGGCTGCTCGCACTTCATCGTCGGTCGCGACCACGCCGGCGTCGGCTCGTACTACGGGACCTACGACGCGCAGCGGATCTTCGAGCGGTTCGAGCCGGGCGAGCTCGGCATCACGCCGCTCATGTTCGAGCACTCGTTCTGGTGCAACCGGTGCGAGGGGATGGCGTCGCCGAAGACCTGTCCGCACGGCGAGGACGACCGCGTGTCGCTCTCGGGGACGAAGGTGCGGGACATGCTCCGTGCGGGGCAGCGGCCGCCGATCGAGTTCTCCCGGCCGGAGGTCGCGGACATCCTCATCGCGGCGATGCGGGAGTCCTGAGGGCGGTCTTGCCCGCCCGGACGGCCCCCTGCTAGCCTCGGGGCCCCGCAGTGGACCCGTTCCTCGGAGGCCACGTGCCGAAGCCGTTCCCGTTCCCGCGGACCCTCGCCGCCCTCGCGCTCGGCCTCGCGCTGCTCGCCGCCGTCCTGCCGCGTGCCGCGCGGGCGGACACCGCGAGCGACCTCGCCCGGGCGAAGGAGCAGCTCGAGGTCCTCCAGGGCCAGCTCCGGCGGGCCGTCCAAGCGGCGAACGTCGCCGAGTCGAGGCTCGCGGAGACGATCCACGCGATCGAGAACGCGGAGGTCGACATCGCCCGACTCGAGTCCGAGAGCGCGGAGGCCGCGGAACGCCTCCAGGAGCGCGCGATCCTCGCCTTCGAGTCCGGTCGGTCCGGGTCGCTCGAATCGCTCCTAGCGTCGGGTTCGATCTCGGAGTTCACCGACCGCATCGAGTTCCTCGGCCAGCTCATCAAGGGCGACGCTGACCTCGAGATCCTCCTGCTCACGAACGCGGAGCGGATCCGCCAGCGCAAGGACGACCTCGCCGCGCTCCGCGCGCAGCAGGCCGACAACGCGCGGGACCTCGAGGCGAAGGAGCGCGACGTCCGCCAGCGCGTGGAGTCCCTCCAGGCGCGCGTGAACGACCTCGCGACCCGCTACCGCCAGGAGACGACGATCCTCGGCCTGCTCGGCCAGACCCTGCGCCCGGGCGCGCCGATCGGCCGCTGTCCCATCCTCGGCGTGAACAGCTTCGTCGACTCCTTCGGCTGGCCGCGTCCCGGCGACCGGACGCACCAGGGCATCGACCTCATCGCGTCGAGCGGGACGCCGATCGTCGCGGTCGCGGACGGCTACGCGCGCTCGAGCTGGAACTCCCTCGGCGGCAACGCCGTGTTCGTCGAATCGAGCGGCGGCGACTACACGTACTACGCGCACCTGTCCGGCTACGGGACGCTCGGCTGGGTCTCGGCGGGGACGATCATCGGCTACGTCGGCGCGACCGGCGACGCGAGCGGGCCGCACCTCCACTTCGAGTACCACCCCGGCGGCGGGTCCGCGATCAACGCGTACTCCGCGCTCGTCGTCGTCTGCTGACGCCGGTGCCGCGCGCCGTCCCGCTCGTCCGCGTCATCCGTTCGGGGCTCGTCGAGTCCGTCCACGCGGGGAGCGTCGTCGTCGCCGATGCCGACGGCCGGCTCCTCGCGGTCGCGGGCGACCCGGACCGTGTCGCGTACACGCGGTCGTGCGCGAAGCCGCTCCAGGCAGCCGTCTCGCTGCGCGCGATCGGCGACGACCTGCCCGAGGACCTCCTCGCGCTCGCGTGCGGCTCGCACAACGGCGAGCCCGCGCACGTCCGCGGGGTGCGCGCGATCCTCCGCCGCGCGGGCCTCCCGGTCGGCGCGCTCCGGTGCCCCGCGGACCGGCCGTCGCGCGGCGTCGACGCCGCGAAGGTCGCGCGGCCCTCGCCGGCGTTCCACAACTGCTCGGGCAAGCACGCCGCGATGCTCCTCGCGTCGGTCCGTTCCGGATGGGATCCGGCGACGTACCTCGCGCCGGGGCACCCGCTCCAGCGCGCGGTGCTCCGCGCGGTACGTGCTGCGACCGACGAGGACCCCCACGTCGGCGTCGACGGCTGCGGCGTGCCGGTCCACGGCCTGCCGCTGCGCGCGATCGCGACGCTCTTCGCCCGGCTCTCGGTCCCCGAGCGGCTCGGCCCGCTCGCGCCGCGCATC